>CAZSMW010000474.1:0-1964 GCA_964607985.1 uncultured Eubacteriales bacterium | reverse complement strand
TCGCCGATCGGGATCTGGACGGGAACGGCCTGACGGCCGAAGAATTGCCGGACCGACTCGATCGTCCTGTTGAAGCCGGCGTTCTCCCGGTCCATCTTGCTGATGACGATGATCCGGGGAAGCCCGTACTCTTCAAGCATTTCCCAGACCTTTTCGGTGCCGACCTCGACCCCGGACACGGAGTCGATGAGGACGGCCGCGCCGTCGACGGCGCACAGGCTGGCCCTGGAGTCCCAGAGGAAGTTGCTGTATCCGGGGGTATCGATGATGTTGATCTTATGGTCCTTGTAGTCGACAAAGCAGGCCGCCGAGCTGATCGAGATCTTCCGGTCGATCTCTTCGGGTTCGAAATCGGTGACGGTGTTCCCTTTGTCCACTTTCGTCAGGCGGGAGGTCACTCCGCCGTTGAAGAGGATGGCGGAGGTCAGGGTGGTCTTCCCCGACGAGCCGTGGCCGATAAGGGCGATATTCCTGGTTCTCTCTACCGCATAGTCTTTCATAAAGGAGCCTCCAAAAATGGAAGATATATCATAAGGGAAATCGAGGATTTCCTCAAGGGGAATTTCGGCTCCGTCTGTTCCCCGAACGTTTAACGGACGCGTTCTCGCTCGAGGAGCGACCGGAGATCATCGGGCAGATCCGAAGTGAATTCGACCCTCTCCCCCGTCCCCGGGTGGATGAAAGAGAGCCTATGGGCATGGAGGAAGAGACGGGGAAACTTCGGCTGCTCTCTCCTCCGGCCGTAACGCGAGTCCCCTGCCAGGGGATGTCCGGCCGCGGCCAAGTGAACCCGGATCTGGTGGGTCCGGCCCGTTACCGGCCTGATCTCGAGAAAGCTCATTCCCTTGAACTCCTCCCGGACCTTGAAGAACGTTTCGGCCGGCCGCGGCTTCCGCGTGCGGACCGACATCCTTTGACCGTGTTTGATGTGACGGCCGATGGGCTTGTCGATGCGGCCCTCAGCGGGCATCTTGCCCCAGGCAAGTCCCAAATAGACCTTCCTGACGTCTCTGTCCTTGAATTGCTTCTGAAGAGAGGCGTAAGCTTCCGGGCTCTTGGCGACGACCATGACCCCGGAGGTCTCCTTGTCAAGGCGGTGGACGATCCCCGGCCGCTCCGCCGGGCCAAGGCCGGAGATCTCGGGAAAACGATAGAGGAGGGCGCCCGCCAGCGTCCCCTCGCGGTTCCCGGCGCCTGGGTGGACGACCAGTCCGTAAGGTTTGTTGATGATCACAAGATGGTCGTCGGCATACAGGACGGTTAATGGGACGTCCTGAGGGCGAAGCTCCGGAGAAGGCTCTTCTCTGACCTCCGCTTCGACCACGTCATTCTCCCTCAGTTTGTGGCCGGCCTTCTTCGAAGCCCCGTTGACCATCACCTTTCCCTCATCGATGAGCTTCCGGATGCGGGAGCGCGTCAGCCCATCGAGGCGTTCGGCGAGGTAAACGTCCAGGCGCCGGCCCGTTCCGGACCCTGCGGAAACGACGAATTCCCTTTTAAGCACGTTGGCGTTTTTTCATCACGATCGAAAAAAGGGCCCCAGCGGCGATCCCCAGAACGCAGTAAACCTGGGGATAGGACAGGCTGAGGAAGGGCGATGAGCCCTGGATGAGAAAGGCCTTGTCCGGGTGGTCTCCCCTGAAGTACTCGGTGATGAAACGGATGATGGAATAATTGATGATATAAAGCGAAAAGACCTGACCGTGGTAACTTTTTCTTTTCAAGACAAGATAGAGGACGACGAAGTTCAGGAAGTTGAGGGCCGCTTCGTAAAGCTGGACCGGATGGAGGGCCACGTTGAGGGGAATGCCGGTCAGGTCATGGGCATAAGGGTTCTTGTAGATCGCCCTCCAGGGAAGCTCGCAGGCGCTTCCGTAACAGCAGCCCGCGGCGAAGCACCCGATGCGCCCGAATCCATGTCCCAGGGCCAGGGCCGGGACAAGGATATCGGCCACCTGCCAGGT
>CAZSMW010000473.1:0-4875 GCA_964607985.1 uncultured Eubacteriales bacterium | reverse complement strand
CGGCTAAAAGACGATAGACTTTCCCTTCCGGTGAAAATGGAGCATCGGAATATCAGCGCCTTTTTATTTCCCCTTTTGCCTGATCCCGATCTCTTCCTCACTTCTTCTTTTCGTCATAAAACAATTGAGCTTTTGCTCAACTTGACAAATCTTCTTATCAAGAATTATAATCTCCATCAGGGGGAAAAGCCAAAAAAAACTAATATGAAACAAGAAGTAAAGAATGGGTCCTGTGAGGTAGTAGCTAAAAGAAGATTGGTTATGAAATGTCTTTAAGCCGGCATGAAGACGAATTTTAGCAGGGAGACGGTAACTATGTTTTCTAAAAAAGCTTTTGAGAAATTCTTTACTGTTATTCTTGTATTGCTACTGGCCTGTCCTCTATTAGCCCAGTATATAGACCTTGGCAAATTTAAGGGAGTAGAAATTCCCTTCAGGCTAAAATTCGGCGATACTGTGTTGGAGAAAGGCACATATGATCTTGAAGCGTTGAAAAATAAATCAACGCCAATGTGTTATCTCAGAATTAAGAAGGACAGGAAAATACTTTGTTTAATAGAGGGCGAGCGGTTGGATTATGAGGTCTCCGGTGGGGCGAAAATGTCAGATCCAAGTATCCCTGACAAGCTAACATTGAAAATGAAAAAAGATCCTAAGGAAAAAATTTTCTATTTTTTCGTTGAAACAGGCAAGAGTAGCCGCTTCGCCTTTCTCAAGCTAAGATTTAAGATGGACTATGAAGATTAATTTCTGATTTGACCCGAAGAGCATATTGGGACAGGGTCTGTGCTATAATCGGGCCGCTTCATGCGGAACGTTCTCCTCGTCCTCGTTTATGTCTTCCTGCTGATTCTCGCCGTCCCGGTCCTTCTCGTTTGCGTCCTCTTCGGGCTCCGGGACACGTTTCTCGCTTACGGGACCTGGATGATGAGGGTTGGCCGGCACATCCTCGGCATCGACGTCAAGGTCACGGGACTCGACCGGCTTGACGCCGCGACCCCCTACATTTTCATGTCCAACCACCTGAGCTTCCTGGACGGTCCTCTTTTAATGACGATCCTCGACAGGCCGGCGCGGGTGATCGTGAAGCGCTTCGTCTTCCGGACCCCAGTCTTGGGGTTGGGCATGCGGTTTGCCGGATACGTGCCCTTGGACAAGGAGGGCGCCGGCGCGGGCAAGAAGAGCATCGCCCGGGCAGCGCGGCTGATCAGGGAAAAACGCTACTCGTTCCTCATCTATCCCGAGGGGGCACGGAGCTGGGATGGGAATCTTCAGCGGTTCCGGAGAGGCGGCTTCTTCCTGGCCGTCGAGTGCGGGGCGCCCATTGTACCCGTGACGATCTGGGGGACGTTCGAACTGATGCCGCGCGGGAAGCGCCTGGTCCGGAGAGGGCGCGTCCGGATCACCTTTCATGAGCCCGTCCCCGTGACCGGCTGCACGCGGGAAACCATGGTCGAGCTCATTGAAAAGGTGAAAGGCGCGATTTCGTCGGCCCTGTAAAGCTGAAACCGCGCATGACGAGCCCGACTTCCCGTTCTCTTCTCCCTATTTCCTTGGGATCGCATTTTATGAAATAATGACTTTGTCCGGTGATGCGCATTCGAACGGAGAAGTTTTTGGCTTGGCTATGGGTCGGGCTCTGCACGCTTTCAATCTTAGCTATCGTACCCTTGGCCAGGGCCATCCAGCGATTTGTAACGGCCCATGGGGGACGGGTGCTTTTCGGTTATGCGGTTATCGTAGCGACAGCCGTCGCTTTTTGTGTTTTGATCTATGTCCTCTTCTTTCACCTAAAAATCCGCTCTGTCTCGCAGTACATCTGGCTGGCTCTAATAGCCGCATTCTATATTTATTATACGCTCCGACTATGGAAAGCTCCTGAAGAGGCTGTCCACTTTCTCGAGTATGGCCTTCTCGGATTCTTCCTCTTCCGGGCACTGAGTTTTACGACCCAAGACAAGAGCGTCTATTTCGCGGCATTCTTTGCGGGGTCTCTTGTCGGGATCTGCGATGAGATCTTTCAGTGGGCTGTCCCCGGCCGTTACTGGGATTTGCGCGATGTCGGTCTGAACGCTTTGGCGGCGGGTCTTTTCCAGGTCGCTCTCTGGAAAGGGGTGAAGCCAAGAATTATTAATCAGGCTATG
Organism: uncultured Eubacteriales bacterium; assembly: GCA_964607985.1. Lineage (GTDB taxonomy): Bacteria > Acidobacteriota > Aminicenantia > Aminicenantales > Saccharicenantaceae > JALHVH01. The sequence continues at coordinate 2,731 of CAZSMW010000473.1, read as the reverse complement.
AACGCCAAATCCGTCCAAAGAGCTTCTATCCTTCTAGGGGCAAACCTCCTGCTTTTGGGGATATGCCTATCCAACACGCCAAAAGTGGTCGCTTGGTATACCCGGATTTTTCCCAAGCTTGCCTTCCTTCAAAAAGAAGAGGCGATGTCCGAGTTTCGCACCAAGCACAAAGACCCGGAAATCGGTGTTTTCTATTCGCGTTTAAGCCTGGAAGAATTGAAGAGAGTGGACGCGGAGCGAGCCGAAGATTATGGCCGGCGCTTGGACGAATGGAAGGATAAAAAATATGATGACTTCCTGCGCACATTCACGGGTTCAACGCACCCTTTCCTTTATGAGTTGAGAATTCACCTCTTCAGAAGGGATCGGAAATACAAGGAAGCCATGACGGCTGCAGACGAGGCTCAAAAAAAGAACTTGCTTTTTATGGCCTATAAAGAAAATCTTACGGCGCAGAAATACTTCCGCAAGACGCTCAATAGGTCTGTTTACGAGTGGCCAAAAGAGAAAATAGAAGAAATCAAAGCTCAAATCGACCCGAGCCTTCCCTATAATAGCCCTGTAGGCTCCGGCCCTCTTGCCACTCTAAAGGGAAAAACCATGTGGCTTTCGATAGCCATCGTCTTGGCTGTTTTGGCGATTCTCAACATTCTGCTCCGAAGAAGCCGACGTCATCGATTCCCCCCAATCCCCCCTTTATTTAAAGGGAGATATCTGGGGAAAGGTTTATGAAGTGGATCCGATGGTCTGCCCCAGGTGCCGCGAGATAATGGCGGGAAAGCCGCCCCGCGCAGAACGCGCGACTTTTGATTGACAAAACCGCGCATTTTACGCTACTGGTATGGACATGCGTGCCTGTATTGTTTGGAGCGGCCGGCGGAGGAGGAAGGCATGAAAAAAACGATGGCGGCGTGGCTGGGAATGACGCTAGCGGTCGGCGGGATGATCGCGGCCGGCGGCGCACGGACCGGCGAACGGCCGAAGGTGCTCGGGCTCGATAAAATTATCGCGATGGTCTATTACCCGGAGGAGGAAGCGCGGGCTTTCAAGTCCGCCACCTACGCGCACAGCACGGATTGGAAGTACTGGAGCGGCCGCGGCGGAATCGCGGCGACACCCAAGACCTGGCAAAGTCTGCTCACCGACACGACCGTGGAGCAGGGTGCTGCCGTCCTGGCCGGAATAGATTTCGGGGACAATCCCCGACCCCTGCTGGCGATTGACGAGCTGGGCTTCGACGAGGGCGGCGAAGCCGATCAGAAGTCGGCGCAGATCCTGGAAGCCTTCAAGAAGCTGAAGCCCCAGGTCAGCCTGGGCGTGTACCAGATGCGCGGGCCGGTTCCGGAGGTTCTGGCCAAAACCTATAAGAAGGTCGTGGACCTGTTGATGATGGAATGTTATGTGGGCGACGTGAAGGAATACTGGTGGATCGCTTCGCAGCTTCACGCGGCGCGCCTGCACGGTCTGCTGGAGAAGGCGATCGTGCTTATCGGCCTTGGTGTGGGCGGCCAGCCCGGCGAGAACTGGGTCGTGACCAAAGAGGAGTTGGAGCGCCAGCTCCGGTTCATCCGGCTGGTTGCGCCGGAATCGCCCGGGGTGGGATTTTTCAAGGGCAAGGTTGATCCGGCGGTGACGGCGTATGCGGATGAACTCTGTGATAAATTTGACTCGATCCCGACGGACGGAGCGGGTCTGCCGCCGGAGGCGCTGGAAGTTCACAAGCTGTTTTCCACGCTCTATGAGCGTCCGATGCTGGTGACTTCGGCGTCATGGAGCGAGCCCAACCGCAGCTTTGCCGATCCCCACATGCTGGTCCAACCCTATGCCTTCCGTCTTTACATCATGAATCTGGGGTCCCAGGACGCGAAAGACGTCAAGGTCCGGCTGGCGAATCCGAAAGACATGGGCGGGGATGTGTTTGCCGAGGGCACGGTGAGTCTTATTCCGAAACAATGCGCGGTCGAGGCCGTGCTTTCGATGACACAGACCGACGCGGCATGGAAGGTCTGGAAGACGTGGGATATCCAGATCGAGGCCCCGGGCTGCGACACGAAGGTGTTCCCCCCGCGATGAAGCTTCTCGCACACGCTGTATCGCGATCCCCACCAAGCGTTTTGTGCAGCTCGTCGAAGAGATTTAAGGCATCATCGAGTTTGACTCTTCTCCCGATTATTGCTACCCTGAACCCAGCCTGCTAAAAGCTTGGAGTTTGAGGAGACTTCTGGCCGAAAACATCCGTGGTAAAGAGCGTTTCAAGAAGCTCATGGAGCGGGTGAAATACGAATGGGAGCATTTTGAGGTTTAAAAACACGGCCGGAAGGCGGAGGTTCAGATGAGTTACCATTCAGCTTTTCATAATAAGATCAAGGCTCATAACGAGTTTAAGGTGGTCGTGCCCGTCGTCGATGCCCACCTGCATTTTGTCGATTTTATTCAAGAAACCGACGGCATGATTCGGTTGGTGGAGGCCATGGACGCGGGCGGGGTGTCCAAGGCCGTCGTCTTCGGGCTTCCGCTTAAAAAAAAGTGGGAAGCCTATGAAAAGAGGCCACCGCACTACTACCTGGATGACAACGCCCCGTGCTACTATTTCACCCGGACGGATGAGATTCTTGCCGACGAGTTTCTTCGCTTGCCGGCCAACGCGAGGAAACGGTTTGCGCCCCTGGTGTGCGGCTTTAATGCGACGGATAAATATGCCGTTCGCGACGTAGAGCGCTTGTTGGATAAG
>CAZSMW010000472.1:0-4134 GCA_964607985.1 uncultured Eubacteriales bacterium | reverse complement strand
CGGCGATCCCAACGTCAACGTCCGCCTGGCGGCCGTGGACGCGCTCTATCTTTTCCGCGGCGATCCGGCGGTCAAGGAGAGCCTTATCCGGTCCCTGGCCAAGCAGGAATCGCCGCTCGTCCAAATCGCCCTCATCGACCTCCTGGTCGAGATCCGCGAGCGACGGGCCGCGGACGCCCTCAAGCAGCTCATCGGGAACGCCAAGCTCGCCCCCCAGGTCAAAGAGCACGCCGAGCTCGGGCTCAAGCAGATCATCTGAAGGAAAGAACCCATGAAAAAGACCGCGCTCGCCCTGATGTCCCTGGCTCTCTTCGGCCTCTTTCTGACCGCCAACGACCGCGATTATGACGTCCAGGAGAAGGAAGAAATATCGAAGACCTTCAAGGTCGCCGATGCCTCGCAGGCCGCCGAGGTCATCGTGGACAACGTCTGGGGCAGTGTCCGGGTAGAGGGCACCTCCGGACAGGACGTCATCCTCACGGCCCAAAAGACGATTCTCGCCGAGAGCAAGGAGAAACTCCAGAAGGCCAAGGAGGAGGTCAAGCTCGACATCACCGAGAAAGGCAACACCGTGGACATCTACGTAGACGGCCCCTTCCGCTGCCGAGACCACGAAGGCCGCGGGCTCCATATGCACAAGGACCCTGGATACATCGTCCGGTATGACTTCATGCTCAAGGTCCCCTTCCGGACGAAGCTCGATGTCTCCACGGTCAACGAAGGGGACGTCGAGGTGAAGAACGTGGAGGGCGATTTCGAGGTCGAAAACGTCAACGGCGAGGTCCGGATATCCGAAATCGCCGGCTCCGGAAAAGCCCACACCGTGAACGGAGAGGTCCGGGTCACTTTCAAGCGCGCCCCGGCGGGGAAGTGCTCCTTCGGCAGCGTCAACGGAGACCTGACGATCTCCTTCCCGGCCGACCTCTCGGCGGACTTCCGCATCAAGACATTTAACGGCGAGGTCTATTCGGACTTCCCCGTGACCTACCTCCCGGCCGCCCCGGCAGTCCGGGAAGAGACCCAAGGTAAATATGTCTTCAAGAGTGACCGTTTCTTCGGCGTTCGCGCCGGCAAGGGCGGGCCCGAGATCAAGATGGACACCTTGAACGGAGACATTCTCATAAAGAAAAGAACTGTTTGAAAAAGGAGAAAAACATGAACAGAACGTACCGGAACATTCTTTTGGGGCTGGCGCTTCTCGTTGGCCTCGCGCTTTTAGGCTATGCCCAGGACCAGAAAACGGACCGGGCCGTGGTCCCCCTGACGGACCCCGCCAAGCCCGCCCTGATCAAGGCCGACGTCCTCATGGGCAGTATCACCGTCAAGGGTTCCGACGGCAAGGAAGTCATCGTCGAGGCCAAGGTCCGGGAGCGGTCCCTGACCGACGTGGACGAAGAGGATGAAGAAGACATGGAAGAAAAGGACAAGGCTGCCAAGATCGCCGGCATGAAGAAGCTCGGCGTCGTCAGCACCGGTCTGGAGGTCGAGGAGTCGAACAACGTCGTCTCCATCAGCGCAGAGTCCTGGAAGTACGCCGTGGACATCACGATCCAGGTCCCGCGCGCCTCGTCGCTTGAACTCCATTCAACGAACGACGGCAATATCGTCGTCGAGAACGTCAGCGGCGAGATCGAGGTCGAGAACGTCAACGGCTCGAACACCCTGAGGAACATCTCGGGGAACGCCGTCGTCAACACCGTGAACGGGGATGTGACCGTCACCATGACCCGGGTCACGCCCGATAAGCCCATGTCCTTCAGCTCGATGAACGGCGATGTCGACGTGACGCTCCCGGCGGACATCAAGGCCAACGTCAAGATGAAGTCCCAGCAGGGCGAGATCTACAGTGATTTCGACATCACGCTCAAGCCGGTCCCCCAGAAGGCCGAGGAAGTCTCGAAGTCCGGAAAGGGCAAGTACCGCATCAGCTTCGAGAAGAACATTTACGGCGCCATCAACGGCGGCGGTCCCGAGTACGCCTTCAACACCTTTAACGGCGACGTCTTCATCCGGAAAGGCAAGTAAAGCACGGGCTTCGGCGTTCGGAACGCGCGAAGACAGGGACGGTCTTCTTCGGAAGACCGTCCCTTTTTTATTCCCCGTCGTTATTCTTTATAAATCCCTTGGCGCGGCCCGAAAGAGAACAAAACGATCTCCTTAGCGCTGAACTTATATATAAGCCGGCGGGATTGCCCATTGGCCGAATAGGCGCAGGTCCTCAAGGGAGCGAGTTCGCCGTGAAGCTTTTTCCCGGTCAGCGGCTCGGCGGCGATCGCGAGAATCGCCGCTTTCAAAGCTTCGATTTCGTCCTTATCGACAAGTTTCTTCCTGGTCCGGGCGAATTTCGCGGTTTCGAGGATCCTCATAATTCATCAATTTTCAATTCCGAAACACGGCCCGTCTCGAAATCGGCCTGGGCGTCGAGGATGTCTTTGATCTCGATAACGGTCAATTCAGGGTTTTCCAGGGCGATCAGGCCGATCCTAGCCGCGTAACGCATCGCGTTGGAGAAATCGCGATCTTCCCGGGCTGCGAAGCGCTCGATCTCGTAGGCGAAACGATCTTCCATGATGACTGATTTTCTTACCATATCATACTCCATAACATAATATATGATAATAGCATACTTTTGTCAAGGGGAAAACGAAACCGATTTTCACCGTCCTCTTTTCCCCGGGCACGCTCTTCCGAAATACTGATACCCGATCTTATCTAATCTTGATTGTCAGGATCTCGAAGGGTTTCATTGGAACGACGACGGCGTCTTTGGGAACCGAGCTCGAACTGAGCTCATTCTCCACGATATCCGTCAACGCCAGGATCAGGGTGTCGGTCAAGAACAGGGGGGTCGTAATCTTCGCATTCGTAGGTTTCCCGGCGATCTCTCGGAGGCGAACGACGATCCCCGTCCCATCCTCGGCCCGTTTTACGGCTTGGATGATGACGTTGGGAGCATCGACCGAGAAGAACGAGCCCTCCGGCTTCTCGATCGGCCCCTCGTTCCTCGCCGGGACCCAGGCGGCGACGAGAGGCGTGTGAACCTCCCAGCCGAAGCGTGAAGAAGCGGTCCGGTCCGGGCCGCCGGCCCGGCTGGTGAGGGCATATCGGAGGTCGATCTTCCCACCCTGGGCAGCCTTGAAGTTCGTCGTCCAGTAATTGTTCATCGCATATGAGTAGAGGGACGTGTTCGCGAGGTCGAGCTTTTTCAGCCACTTGCCGGTATTGATATCGCCGAACTGGATGAGGGGCGCTTCAATGGGCGACCAGACGACGCTTGTTTTCGGGCCGGCGATCTCGACCCAGTTCTGGACCGTCTGCCAGTCGCGCGTCGTCCCGGGAAGTTGTTCCGATTCGGGGGCCATGTCCGCGTCCGCGATCTCGAACCGGAACGCACCGCCCCTGACCGAAAACGGGAAGGCGAAATAGACGGCCTCGGCGTCATAGGTCTCCTGCTTGTTCAGGCGATTTACGAGGTCGACTCGCTTCACGCTCTCATACAGGATGACCTCCTGCTCGAGCGACGCGCACATCTTTGGCACGCTTTTCACGATGAGGCTCGTAGCGACAGGCCCACGCATTCCGGGCGCGCACTGGGCGGAGGACGGTGTTGTCCGGATGAAATTCGCCCTTTGCTCCATGTTGTTGACGGCCTTGCGGCCGCCCTCGGGCGTTTCGTAGACATAAGTATTGAGCGGGTATGGGCCGTTCCTGTCCGCCAGCTCAAGGCCCGTTTCCTTGTCGACGAGGCTCGAAATACCGCCCGTGACCGGGTCGACCGTGATCCGGTAATAGGCGTTCTCCATGATGTTGCCGTTCACGATGGCTTTCCCTTCGTCAGGTGTCAATGACTCTCCGGAGACAATGGAAAAAACGGCATAGCCCAAGGCCGGGATATCCCGCGCCGGGAAGAGCAGCGTGTCCTTGGTTAAGAGTTGGAAGGACGCCTCCGCGCCCGTCCGCTTGTCGATGAGCCTGAATTTGCCCGCGACGTCCTGGAGCTTCGCGGGCAGGGTGATCCTAACCGCTTCGGTCCGCGTCCAAGACAGGGGATTAAAAACGACGAGCGTATGTTCCGAATCCGCCGTGACCTTCTTGGCGAGTCCTTCCACGCCCCGCTTGAGCAGGGTCCGGGCG
>CAZSMW010000471.1:0-5797 GCA_964607985.1 uncultured Eubacteriales bacterium | reverse complement strand
GGTAGTAGTCCAGGTGCTCCGCCTCCACGATGTCGCCCCAAATGTTATACCACCAGTACGTCCAGGCCGGGTCGAAGTCCGGATCAGCCGAGAACCACACTTCGTTCTGATCGTTATCAAAGCTCACGGACGCATCGTCATACCGCTGGGTGAAACGGAATTCGCTTGGATTCTGGTTAAAACGACTGGCGACGGTTCCCAGGGCCGTTCGATAGGCGTCGCCCGCGGGGAAACCCACCGAGCTAGCCCGCATTGTGGCGCTGTCACCACTCCAGCGACCATGGGTATTATAAGCATCGACCGCCGAACCTGCCAGCAACAAAATGATAATGGCCGCGAATGGAATCAATCTCTTTTTCATAGTGACCTCCCATCCTTCTGTTTGTCGGGTGACCTCTCCGCCGGCGGAGGTGCGGGCGTCATGTCGGGGCCCGCAAACGGCACTGCCCGATCCGCGTTCACGAAGACCTGCGCGGGCGCCACACCCCGAGCCATATTTACAATAGCAGCCATGAGCACTTCGGCCTCCACGGCGTTGCTGGGAAACTCCTTGGCACCGGGGCCTATCGTCAGAATACTGAAGGGGCGCCCGTTGACGTTAGTTATCGAGACCTCTTCGAGTTGATACTTCCCCCCGGACCCGAGGGAACCACCGGTGCCCATCAGAACGGCACGGCCCGTCTCCGTATAGACCTGGCCGCGGATAATCCGCAAGCGGCCTTCCACGCCACCCACCAGCGGGCACATTCTCCTCGTGTTTCCCTCAACAAACAGGATGTCATAATCGCCCATATCAAACTGGGGCGTGTTGCTTGATGCCATGTAACGCATCTTCCGGGCGTCCCATCCCCCCACAAATCGCAGGGTCACCTGACCGCCCGGTGCTTGCCCGAGGAACACCTGTTCCACCCGGTAGGTCACGAACGTGTGAGGAACGCGAACACCTTCCGGAGGCGTCGGCTCCGAAAGCAGATATTCAATCTTCTCCACACGTCCGAAAAATGTGAGCTCGGATCGGGCGAGCATTTCCTTGAGAGACCGCCGGCCTGACGGTGCTTGCGCGGTCCCGCCGCCTGAGGCTATTGCCGCCACTAGACCCAGCATAGGCCCCAGGAACGCGACTCTCCTCAACCGAACTTTCCTCTTCATAAGTCCCTCCTTTTCTCTATAAGAAATTATTTTCAAGCTGCGCGGGCCGTGGGCGAATCTTGGCCTCATTTATCCCCTTTGCCCTTCGAGGGGAGTATAAGTCGCCATACAAAAGATGTCAAGCCATCCAGGGGGTGAAGAAGAGATTCTTTGGGCGTCGATTTTCATGGTGACGGATATTGCCGTGAGGTCGGCAGCATATTTCAGGCATGGTCAAGAGAGGCGATTCACCATCGCCGGAGAAATAACGCTTGACGTTATTAACGCTAGGCGTTATATTAGAGCTGTGATCAAGTCGTTTCGGGGCAGAGAAACCAAGAAGTTATTCCACCGGGAATATCATCGGAAGCTGCCCCAGGACGTGCAGAAGGTCGCCATGCGTAAGGTCTGGATGATTGATGCGGCGCCCGATCTAAACTCGCTTCGTGTTCCGCCGGGCAACCGGCTGGAAGCCCTGAGCGGCCACAGGTTGGGTCAACATAGTATCCGGATCAACGACCAATGGCGCATCTGTTTCCGATGGCACGATGGAAATGCCTATGACGTCGAGATCGTCGACTATCACTAGGAGGACGTGTATGAAGAAGAGAAAAATGCCCCCCATCCACCCGGGCGAGGTCCTCATGGAGGAGTTCCTCAAGCCCATGAACATCACGCAGTATCGCCTCGCCAAGGACATCAGCGTTCCGCCGCGAATAATCAACGAGATTGTCCATGGGCACAGATGCATCACGGCGGACACGGCCCTGCGTTTGGGGCGCTACTTTGGAGTCTCTCCGCAGTTCTGGATCAATCTCCAAGCCCACTTCGATCTTGAGCGGGAGGAGGACCGCCTCGGAGACAGACTCGATTATGAGGTTCGTGCTCTGGCAACAGCATGAACAAAACACAGGGCGAACCATCGCCTCCGCCTTACGTTTTACCTGCAGCAGGCAAAACGAGGGTGGGGCGCGGCATTAAGCGGGAAGCGAAATTTGACCAAGAACACTCAGTCAGCGCGCACAGCGGAAAAGCATGTTTATAATTTAAGATGAGGGATGTCGAATATAAAGAAAGCAAAAGGACTGATGGTTAAGGTCACTTGTCTTGTTTTTACTGTGGCCAGTTTTGCGGTAGCGACGAGCCGTGAGCATGGCTCGAACCTCCGGGGCAACTCTGAACAAGCTCAGCGTGCCTACACTGAAGGCTCGGTCTACATCCTCGAGTTCATGCGCACCAAGTACGGCGCGACTGACGAGTACCTGAGGCATTTGGCCTTCGAATGGGGGAAAGTCCTCAATCAGGCAAAGAACGAGGGCTAAATTCTGTCGTATAAGGTTCTTATGGGACCGCCTGCTAACGAGGAGGGCTGGGACGTTATGACCTGGATCGAGGTCAAGAGCATGGCGGTCTTAGACGGGCTCGACGACAAGTTGGCCCCGATCGCTTTGAAGGTTCTTGGCCCGTCTCAGAAACAAAATCAGGCAGCAGGAAAATGGTCCGAAATCCGGGAAGTGCTCGGAATGAAAATTGTACGCGAAGCTATCCTCAAGTAGCATCCTCTACCTCTCGTTCCCCCTTGTTTAGGTCAAGGGGGGTGGGGGGGGATGTAGAAATACGGATAAAATCTTGGCAGCGTCTTCCTTTTTGTGTTGTCGAGTTGGATGAGGCGAGTTATAGCAATATCCGTTACACCTAATGGGCACATGAACGCTCATTCAGCCGGCACAGCAGAAAAGGGAATGCTTATCTTTTGTATTTAAATATAAGTTGTGTTAAAAATAGGTTGCTTTATATAATTAATTATCAGGTAGGGGTTTTTTGATAATGTTAACGGAAAAGGACCTGGAGGCATGGGAGCGGCCGAGGGGACAGTCAAGCATGCTGACGCCATGCGGCGAGCTATCGAGATCACGTGGGATCATGGCGTCGTCTTTACCCGATGAAGCCGAAACCCGCCGAAGGGGAATCGACGATAACGTCCGAGGAGGAGGAACCCAATGAACAAGCGAAGCGCACTGTCCACTGTATCGCGGTCCGCCCTGGCGGTCTGTGTCCTGATGTTGGCCGGGCTGGTCGCCACGGCTCTTTCCACGGCGGATCTCTCCGGCCGCAACAACACGGGCCTCACTTACACCATCACCCAGAGCGTGAATCAGTCCAAGGGGGTCGCGGTCAAAAAAGCGTTCGCCGCGGCCTTTCCAGATCTCGCGGGTACCTGGGGCAGCAACATCGGCCTCACTTACACCATCACCCAGAGCGGGACGCAGTACACCTGGACCGACAACAACGGTGCCACGGGCACCATCACCCTGGAGGCTTCTGGTCTCACGACCAACTGGACCGATGGCGGCGGTCCTCACAGCGCCACCGGTGTCATCACGGAGTCGGATGCGGCGGGCAGGCCCATGAAGATCGAGTGGAGCAATGGCGTCGTGTTCCAGCGAGCCAGTGTCCGGGAAGCCGCTTTAACGCCGATCCAGCTCCCAGCGCCGCTGAGTTCACAGATTCCACCGCCACCGCCGCCGCCGCCGCCACCTCCTCCACCGCCAACAGCCTCGGGGCTAACCTCCTCGGGGCTCTACCAGTTGCAGGTCGGCGCTTCCGGCGGGGCCTTTAAAGCCTTCCTGAAGATTCGCACGATCCAGGGAGATTCTTCAGATCCACAGCACAGGAATGAAATCGAGCTGACAACGTTTGGCTGGGGGGCAAGGAACGCGATCGATATGACGAGCCCCGGGCTCGGCTATTCCGGCCGGGTTGAAATACAGCCTTTCACTTTTACGATGCCGGTCAATAGCGCATCTCCCTACCTTTTCCTGGCGTGTGCAAGAGGCGAGCATATTCCAGATGCCATATTAACGGTGCGGAACTCAGCTGGTCGGGAATATCTCATTTTGGAGCTCTATGATGTGTTTGTGACTTCGTATAAAACGGCCGCCGATACGAGCCAAGATGTCGCGCCCATTGATGAGGTTGCCATGGGCTTCGGACGGATCAGAATGACTTTCAGAAAGTTTAAGATAGATGGCTCGATGGAGGGGCAGTTCAGGACGGGTTGGGATTTAAAGAAAAATATGATTTTTTAAGAAAGCGCAAAGTCATCAATACCGCCAGCTCCTGAGGTCTGCGTCCGGCGGCGCGGTTTGCTCCATCCGCTTGACGGCGCGCGGGATGTACATCTGGTGGTAGCGGAGCCGCGAGACGTAGTTCGGCTGGTTTTGATCGCCGTTCCAGCAGTGCTCGGCCCGGTCTCCGTAATCGACTTCCCCCTCATAAGCGGGGTCCTTCGTGCTCTTGAGGAAAGCCTCCGTCAGATAGACCGCATTATTGAGGTAGTAATTGTCCATGTCGCCGACGTAGATGTGGATTTTTCCCCGCAGCTTCGGCCCCAGCGTCTTCCAATCGCGCTCGAGGATGTAGCGAAGGTCATATTTCTGCTTCCAGAACTCTGCGACCTTGGGGTCGATCTCCCCGGTGAGCTTGTCCCAGATCGGCGCGGGGTCGCCGTCGGGCCCGCCGGGTCCGAAAACCGCCGGCCAGATGGCCCACTGATCCCCCGAGCGGGAATGCGTCCCGAGGGCGAGTTCCCGGTGGTTCATCTCCTCGAGGGTGGCACTGACCTCGCCCAAGTAGTTCCGGAGGCCGGGCCGCGGCGTCTTTTTCCATTGGCTGTCCACCGTGTAGGCGTTCCTGTGCTCGTAGATGTTGATGATCGTATAGGCCCGGAAATCGATGGGGTCGGGGCAGGCCGCGTAGCAGCCGTTGAACTCGTCGGGGACAGACCGGGATTCGGTCCTTACCTGACCGAACTCAAGACCTCGGGGACCGGGCTCGAAACGGCCCACCTGCGGACGAGGGATCAGGCCATGCGCCGGGAAGCGGCGTTTCTGGGGCTGAAGCCGGTCGACCTCAAGTTGTCCAACGCCGAGAAAAAGGCGGCCGCCCCGGACCGCGCTGCGAGGTCGGAGGCATTTTTTCGTCATGTTCAAGGGGGGAGATTCATCTGCCGGAGCGGCCGTTCTCAACGCCGCACAAAAAGGAAAATCCAATAGATAAGCAGAACCGAGATGCCCCTATATTTTTGGGCGGAAAGCGAAAAGAGCGGCACGGAGTATTATGCCGAAAACGATAAAGCCTTGAAAAAGATAGGGGCGGAGAAATTCGAGGAGCTATGGAGCAAGTCCCCCGCCACTCTCCGGAAGTATGAAATCAAATCCAGCCGTCCCCTCCCGACCTCTCCAATAGGTCCTAATATACGGACACCGGCATCATTTGGCTAATTCTGCGCCGTCTGGCTGCATACCCGTACTTCCTTTGTAAAAAAACCGGTATTGCGCTATAGTTCAGCCAACGCCCACAGCGTAAGGCTCCTGAGCAGGAAAGGGGATCGGAAATGCCGGAAGTCGACAATAAAACGCCTCCAAAGATCACCGAAGAACGTCCCCAGGTCAAAGAATCGGGTTTCCGGGCCGTTCTCACTAAGCTCGGAAAGCGTCACATCATCGAGACCCTGGCCGCTTTCATCGGCGGCGGTTGGCTGCTCATAGAAGTTGTCGAGCGGCTCCTTGTCAGCCATTATCATTTTCCAGAAGAAACCATAGATCTCACTGTCGTCTCTATTATTAGTGCCCTCTTCTGCACCCTAATCTGGCGATGGTTTAGTGGA
>CAZSMW010000470.1:0-7653 GCA_964607985.1 uncultured Eubacteriales bacterium | reverse complement strand
CAGCCGGTCGTCGACAATAATATTGGGCTGAAGCTCTCGGATCATCTTGATGAGGTTCGCAGAGTCCCAATCGTTCCTGTCCTTGCCGTTCGGTCCCGGGAACGAAAAATCCATGAAGAGGGAATCGATCGTCCCATATTCGGTCATAAGCTCGCGGACCTGGTTATGCAAATATTCAACATACTTCTTCTGATCACGGTTTTTGGCCTTCTCGGCGAATTCCTTGTTGCCGAACATCGGGTGGTTCTCATCAAGGGTATATTCGGGATGGTGCCAGTCGAGGAGCGAGTAATAGAAGCCGACCTTGAGGCCTTCGGCTCTCATGGCCTCCAGAAGCGGTTTGATGAGATCCTTGCCGTAAGGCGTTTTCGTCGCTTTGTAGTCCGTGAACTTCGAATCGAAGAGACAGAATCCTTCGTGATGCTTGGTGGTTACGACAAAGTATTTCATCCCGGCGTTCTTCGCGGCCTTCGCCCACTCCTGCGGATTGAAGAGGTCCGGGTTGAAATGGTCGAAGTATTTCTGGTAGTCGGCGTCCGTGATGTGCTCCTGGTTCTTGACCCATTCGTGGCGGGCCGGAAGGGCGTAAAGCCCCCAGTGGATGAACATCCCGAAACGGGCGTCCGTCCACCACTTCATACGGACTTCGCGCCGGGCCTCGGTTTCTTGGGCCGAAAGCATATTCCCCAGTCCCCCGATAAGGAAAAGTCCCAAGAGGGCGGATAACCCGATCTTCGTTTTCAAAATGGACTTATTCTTCAACGTTAGATCTCCTTCCTTAGGCCGAATCTGTCATCAGGCTTTCATTCCGTGCCGTGTCTATAAACATTTTCCAGGATGGCTCCCACGCCTTCCGGACTCAGTTCGATGAACTCAAGCCCTGCCTCAAACACCCGGTCCTCGAACAGGCGGTTCAGCCAGCGGACCTTCCCGGTCCCGGAAACAAGTCGCCGCGTCTTGGCAAGAGCGATCTCAAACCTGACGTTCGAGTCCACCAGAAGGGGTGAATCGGTGATGATACGAACACCCCCGGCGGAAATGTCCTGCGTCAATGAGTAATAGGTTTCCGTAGATCCGGGGAAATTTCCCTCGGGTAGAAGATTGAGAACAATCTTGTCCTCTTCGAAAACTCTATTCTCTTTGCGCTTTTCCTTCATTTCCCTTAGCCCCCCGCAAACCGTTTCGGCAACAGGTCGGAGGTCCTTTCCCGGGGAGGAGCATATCAAAACCCGAAAAAAACGTCAAATTTCCTAAAAAACCCAAAATTGCCGATGGGAGGTGTACACTCCTGAAGCCAAGGACATTTACAACCCCCGGAACATGAACATCATCGCCAAGTTCGAGTGAGACCTGGGTCGGCGACGGCCGGACGGGAGTTCCGTTGACAAACCGTCCGGATTTTTATAACGTTGGCTTTATTTAAGGCCCATGGATCAACGAAAGAGAGGTCATCATGAGCGCTAAGTTCCGCCTGGGTGCGATGATGTTCCTGGAGTATGCCATCTGGGGGGCCTGGGCCCCGGTGTTGACGGCCTACCTTCAGAACGATCTTCATTTCACCGGAATCCAGTATGGCTTCATCATGAGCCTGTTGCCCATCGCCACGATCATCGCCCCATTAATCGGGGGCCAGCTGGCCGACCGTTACTTCCCCACCGAGAAGGTCATCGGTGTGAGTCAGCTCGTGGGCGGCGCCATCCTCCTCCTCGGTGCGGCCGTCGCGAGCTACACGGCCATGATCTGGATCATGCTCGTTTACTGCGTCATTTATGCGCCGACCCTGGCTTTGACGAATTCCATCGCTTTCATCAACCTGAAGGATTCGGAGAAGGATTTCGGCCGGGTCCGCGTCTGGGGAACGATCGGTTGGATCGCCGCCGGCTGGTCGCTCACGGGCTGGCGCTTTCTGGCCAAGTCCGCGCCCTGGATCTCGGTCAAGGGGGACACCCTCTTCCTGGCCGGCCTCTTTTCCATCGTCATGGGCGTCTTGGCCTTCGGCCTGCCGCATACTCCGCCCAAGAAGGAGGGGGCCAAACCCTGGGCGTTCCTCGAGGCCGCCAAGATGCTCAAGGACCGCGACTTCCTGATCTTTACGGTCATCGCCTTTATCGTGGCCACGGAGCTCCAGTTCTATTACGTCTTGACGGCCCCGTTCCTGACTTCGCCCAAGATCGGTGTCGCCTCGACCTGGTTGTCCATGGTCATGACCATCGCCCAGGTCGCCGAGATCTTCGTCATGGCCCTGCTCCTCCCCAAGGTTCTTCCCAAGTTCGGCATAAAGAAGACCATGACCCTCGGCGTCCTGGCCTGGCCGCTCCGCTACATCATCTTCGTCATTGGAGGGCCGGCCTGGCTGGTCATCGCCTCGCTCTCCCTCCACGGCTTCTGTTATGTCTTCTTCTTCACAGCGGCCTATATCTATGTGGACACGATCGCGCCGGCCGACATACGGGCTTCGGCCCAAAGCCTGATCGCCATGGTTATCCTGGGGATCGGAAACTTCGTCGGCTCGAACTTCTCGGGCTGGATCCAGAACGTTTTCACCGCCGGCGGGACGACCAACTGGCGGAACGTCTTCTGGGTCCCGACGGTCCTGACGCTCGTCTGCGCCGCAGCTTTCGTCCTCCTGTTCAAGGAAAGAAAGGCCCCGGCTCCTCAACAAGGATAGAACATGGGGGACGCGTGCCGACGGGCCGGGTCCCCGATCTTATGGAGACATGTGCCGGAGACGCGTGTCCCGGCTTTGGAGGTATGAATGAAGACTCACAAACGTCTCGGAATCGGTTTCGTGGGCGGGGGCTTCATTACCCGCTTCCACCTCCGCTCCTGGGTCGGCGTCCGCGACGCCGACGTCCTGGGGATAGTGGACCCGGACGAAACGCGGGCCCGCGAAGCCTGCGCCCTGGCCAAAAAGCTCCGGATCGGCGACGCCAGACCTTATAGGTCGCTGACCAAGATGATCGAAAATCCGGACATCGACGCCGTCTGGATCTGCTCGCCCAACTACACGAGACTCGAGGTCATGGAAGAGATCGTTCACGCCCGCCAAAAGGGCAGGGCGAAACTCATCGGTGTCGCCTGCGAGAAGCCCCTTGGCCGGAATGTCAAGGAGGCCAAGGCCATGCTCGGCCTGGCCCGAAAGGCCGATCTCCTCGACGGATACCTCGAGAACCAGGTCTTCTGCCCCGACGTCGTCCGGGGCAAGGAGATCGTCTGGGCACGCGGCGCGCGCTTATGCGGGCGGCCCTATCTCGCCCGGGCGGCCGAGGAGCACAGCGGACCCCATATGCCATGGTTTTGGGAGGGCCCCCTTCAGGGCGGCGGCGTCCTCAACGACATGATGTGCCATTCGGTGGAAGAAGCTAGGTTCATGTTGACTCCTCCCGGAGCCGAACGGGGTGTTCTCACGCCGGTCAAGATCACGGCCCATACCGCCTGTCTGAAGTGGCAGAACCCGAAATACGCCAAGGTCCTGGCCGATAATTCGGGCGGAAAAACGGATTACATCAACCGCCCCGCTGAGGATTTCGCGCGTTCTCTTGTTGAATACAGGGATGAGAAGGGCAGCCCATTGATCGTCGAGACGACCACGTCGTGGTGCTACGTCGGCGCCGGCCTGAGGCTCAGCATGGAGCTCCTCGGTCCCGAGTATTCGCTGGCGATCAATAATCTGGACGCCGGGCTCAAGATTTTCTTCAGCCGAAACGTGAAGAGCGCCGCGGGCGAGGATATGGTTGAAAAACAGAACGCCGAAGTCGGCCTCATGCCCGTGGTGAGCTCGGAAGAAACGGAATACGGATACACCGCGGAGAACCGTCACATGGTCGAATCCTTCCTGGACGGCAAACGGCCGGAGGAGAACTTCAGCGACGGCCTGAACGTCACCGAACTTCTGATGGCGGCCTACATGAGCGCTGAACGGGAGAAGACCGTCACGTTCCCCATCGCGGGCCTTGAGGACTTTATCCCGGCCGTGGCCAAGGGAACATGGAACCCCAGAAAAAAATGACAGCCGTCAACCGGACAAACAAGGAGATCCAATGAAAAAGCATCTATGCCTGACAATGGCACTCTTCATCCTTCTGATGGCGATGGCGGCCTGGGCCTCGAAGCAGCCCGCGGCCCCCCAGATCCGCCACATTTCCCCGGAATGGCAGCAAAAAGTCGCGGAAACGAAGTACCAGGACGTTCGCATCAAGCCCTTCCCGATCACCGTTCAATGCTGGACGTTCCGGAAATTCTCCTTCTTCGAGACTCTGGACAAGATCAAGGCCCTCGGGATCAAATATGTCCAAGCCTATCCCGGCCAGCCCCTCGGCGCCGAATTCCCGAAGGCCGGGTTCGACGAGAACATGACCGACGCCCAGACGGCCCGGGTCAAGGACACGCTCAAGGAAGCCGGAATCGACGTCGTGGCCTACGGCGTTTGCGATATCGGGACGACCGAGGCGAGCATGCGCAAGGTTTTCGATTTCGCCCGGAAGATGGGCATTCGGACGATCGTGACCGAGCCCGCGGACGACGACTTCACCCTTCTCGAGAAGCTCGTTGACGAGTATGACATCCGCATCGCCATCCACAATCATCCCGCTCCGGCTAAATATAATCTGCCGGAGACCGTTTATGACCATATCAAGGGACGCGATGCACGCATTGGCTCTTGCGCCGACAACGGACACTGGATGCGCGGCTTGAACGACCCCCGCGAAGCGTTCAAGCTCCTCGAAGGCCGGATTCTCGACGCCCATCTTAAAGACCGCAGCGACTATGGCGTTAAGAAGGGCGTCGATGACGTCCCTTGGGGCCAGGGTAAGGGTAACATCCGGGACCTCCTGGCCGAGCTGACCCTCCAGGATTACGATGGCTTCCTGACGATCGAATACGAGAACGAAAAGGAAGTCGCGAATCCCATCCCCGCAATTCGGAAGAGCGTCGCATACGTCAAGAGCATCACCTACTACGACGGCTTCGAGCAGATCTTTAAGAGGGGCTGGGGAGGTTCCTATGAGAAGGTTGGCTGGAACCATTATGGCCCCGGGTATTTCGAGGTCGATCCCAAGACGGGCGTCCTCAAGGGCCAGGGCGGCATGGGTCTTCTCTGGTATAGCGTAAAGAAATACCGGGACTTCGTTCTCGACCTCGAGTTCCAATGCGCCACGAAGGAGACAAACTCCGGAATCTTCATTCGGGTCCCGGAAGTCCCCATGAGCGACGACTACATCTATCATTCCTTCGAAGTTCAGATCTATGACGCCGGCGAAGGGAAACATGTGACCGGCGCTGTTTACGATGTCCAGGCCCCGACCGTCAACGCTGCTCTGCCGACCGGCGAATGGAACCATATGAAGATCACGTTCCAGGAAAAACACCTCCAGATCGAACTTAACGGCAAACTCGTCCTGGACTGGGAAGGCGTTCCCGGCGGTAAGGTCAAGGATTTCGCCGCCGAAGGCTACATCGGTTTCCAGAACCACGACTCCGTCGCTCCGCCGTATTTCAGGAACATCTTTATAAAGGAGCTGTAATAGTTCGGCTCTTCGTTTAATCGATGGAACAGACATACGAATGACGATGGCTTCCTATCTCGCCGTCTCTACGGCTTCGGTTTTCATTTACATGACCTTCTTATTCCTCTTGGCTCTCATCAAGAAGGACAACTCCATCGTCGATGTCGGTTGGGGTATCGGGTTCATCCTGGTCTGGGTCGTAACTTTCTTCATGGAGCCCGGCGTAACGGCCCGCCAGCTCCTGGCCGGCGGACTCGTCATGATCTGGGCTTCACGTTTGGCGGCGCATATTTATGTCCGCAACAAGGGCCGCGGCGAAGATTTTCGTTACGCGCAATGGCGGAAGAACTGGGGAAAATGGTTCGTTCCGAGAAGCTTTTTTCACGTGTTCCTGCTTCAGGGCTTTTTCCTTCTGCTCATCGCTTATCCTGTCATGCTCATCGCCCGATCGCCTGGGATTGGGCTCAACGGGGTGGACACTTTAGGACTTTTCGTCTGGCTGGCGGGCTTCTCGTTCGAAACCGTGGGAGACGCCCAGCTCCGGCGCTTTAAAAAGGCCCCGGAGAACAAAGGCCGGATCATGACTCAGGGACTCTGGCGGCTCACGCGCCACCCGAACTATTTCGGTGAGTCCATGATGTGGTGGGGAATATTCATCATCGGCCTTTCGGCCGAGCGCGGCTGGACCGGTGTCGTCGGACCTTTGGTCATCACCCTCCTCCTCACGAAGATTTCGGGCGTCCCGATGCTCGAAAAGAAATACCGGGGTAACCCTGAGTTCGAGGAATACGCGCGGAAGACGTCCGCCTTCTTGCCCTGGTTCCCGCGAAAGGCTGAGAAAGGCTGAGCGTTTTAAGCTGCAGACAGTTCTGAATCGCGTCCTTTTTCTTCTCTGGCCTCATCGATGCCGGCCCATTTCGAAGCGGTCCGGAGACCGCTTGCAAGCAGGCTTAGCGGCATTTTCGTGTATTGGATGCGCATTCTCCATCTTCCAGTGTGCACGCCCCCTTCAGCCTCCAAAAAAAGTGCGGAACCCGGAGAAAAAACCCCTCGCGTCCCGCCCTGATGTCCCTTCTAGAATCCCGGACTGATGCTGAGCTGGAAATGCCAGCCTTTTTCCGGACGCTGGAAGGGGTAGACGTAGTTCACTCCGAGGATCAGATAGCCAAAGAGGTTCGTTCTCAGGCCGAAGCCGGCGCTAGAGACGGGCAGCTGTTCTTTAATACCGTAAGGAGCGTCCCCGCTATTCCAGGCAACTCCCCAATCGTAGAACCCGTAAGCCTCTATCGGGAACGGCCCATAATAGCCCTTCCCGATCCCCAGCACCCGGAAGAGGGGGAAGCGGATCTCGGCGTTGGCGACGATCATCTTGCTGCCGTAGAGCCGGTTGCGATTAAATTCTTGGGCGTTGCCCGCGCTGTATGATTCGTAACCCCGGACCAAGTCCCAGTAGCCGATATACAGAGGCCATAACCGCGTATCCTCGGCGCTCTTGCCCCAGCGCCCGTAATGGAGGGCCCGGAAAGCTAACGTGAACGGTTTCAACGGCACAAAGTAGCGCCGGTAATCAGCCATTGCCGTGACGTACGAAAGAGACCCGATGGTAGGCGAAACTTCAAGAATATAGCTCTGACCCAGGATGGGACTCGTGGCCCCGAAGATCGAGCTGTCATAGACGAGGGCGCCCGACACATATCCGTAGCTCAGGCTTTTGGGAGTGGGCAGCGTCTGCTTCTCGTTCAGAAGCAATGTGCCGTCGATCAGGGAATAGGCGCGCGTGTAGACCGTCCAGTTGAAATCCAGGAGGCGGTAGCCGCCGCTGAGCTCAAGGCGTTGGACTTGGGTGATAGGATAAAGGGCGAACGCTGACAGGTCATAATTGATCTGACGGTAAATGTTTTCTTCTTCGATCTGGGCGGGCTCCCCGAAGACTTCCCCCATGTAAATCGAATAGTAAGGCCAGGGGTAGGAAACGCGTTGGATGACGGCTCCCCAGTTCAACCGATGCTGGCTGTTCTGGTAGGCGAGGGTTGCCCCGGTATCGATCAGGCGGTTGCCGGTTTGGGCCATAGTGACAATCGTGTGATATCCCAGCATATCGCTCCAGAACGCGGCGAGCCCCCCTGCCCCGTAGGAACCGTAGCGA
>CAZSMW010000469.1:0-3452 GCA_964607985.1 uncultured Eubacteriales bacterium | reverse complement strand
TTTTTTTAAGCAAAAACAGTGCCAACCCGTAATCTCAATGCAGCGTTTTCGTAACACGCTGATAATAAATATATTATTACTCGGTTCGACCTGTAATTCGAGATATTTCCAGCTTGCACAGTCAAAAAAAGGACAGAAATGAGACAAAAGTGAGACAAAAGTGGCGAAAACACACAACCAAATATTGAATCCCTCCTCTTACCCACGCGGGAAGTATATCGCCGGCCCCTTGGCGATGTCAATAGCCCCGAAAAGCCTGTCAAGGCAACATGAATGATTCCGGCGATGGATGGGCGAAGGGCCTTTTTTGTTTGATGGCCGCCGAGGTTTTGGATATAGTATCTTTAAGGAGGTCCCATGAGAAACTCGGTTGGAGCGATCATCCTTCTTTCAATATTGGCGGCCGCGTGCGCGAAGCCGGCCGAAGCGCCGCGATCCCAGGCCGTCCTCTTCAAGGACGACATCGACTTTCTGACCAAGCATTCACAGGTCGTCGTGCTCTCGGATGAGGACGGGAACGCCCAAGTGGCCGTGAACCCCGACCTGCAGGGCCGGGTCATGACCAGCACGGCCGGAGGTCCGGACGGTCCGAGCTTCGGTTGGATCAACCGGGAACTCATCGCCTCGGGCGTCAACAACGTCCACATGAACGCCTTCGGCGGCGAGGACCGTTTCTGGCTCGGTCCCGAAGGCGGCCAGTTCTCCATCTTCTTCAAGAAGGGCGACCCCTTCGACCTCGACCACTGGCTCACCCCGCCGGCCGTCAACGAGGGCTCCTTTGACATCGTTTCCCGGGAGGAAGGTGCCGTCCGCTTCAAAAAGGCTATTCGCCTCGTCAATTATTCCGACGCAGTCTTCGACCTGGTCGTCGACCGGGCGGTAAAGCTCCTCG
The DNA here is from genome assembly GCA_964607985.1 of uncultured Eubacteriales bacterium. GTDB lineage: Bacteria > Acidobacteriota > Aminicenantia > Aminicenantales > Saccharicenantaceae > JALHVH01. Next base: position 2,560 of record CAZSMW010000469.1, on the reverse strand, counting down.
GAGGACCTGAAGTGGCCGCCTTGGGCGTAACCGTCCCCGGTGGCGTCAAAACGGTCGCCTTCCAATCCGACAACATGGTCACCAACACGGGGACGAACCCCTGGACGAGGGACAAGGGGCTCCTTTCCATCTGGATCCTGGGCATGTTCAACCCATCTCCCGCGACGACCATCGTCATCCCGTTCAAGCCGGGCCCGGAGACCGAGTTCGGCCCGGCCGTCAATGACGCTTACTTCGGGAAAGTCCCGGCCGACCGCCTGATCGTCAAGGACGGGGTCCTCTTCTTCAGCGGCGACGGCGCGTTCCGGAGCAAGATCGGCCTTTCGGCCAAGAGGGTGAAGCCTTTCGCCGGGAGCTACGACGCCGCCAACGGCGTCCTGACCCTCGTCCACCTGACCCTCCCGGAGAATGCCGCGGATTACGTTAACTCCATGTGGAAGGTCCAGGAGGACCCGTTCGCCGGAGACGTGGTCAACAGCTACAACGACGGACCGGCGTCGCCGGGCGCTAAGCCGCTTGGGCCTTTCTACGAGCTAGAATCCTCCTCTCCCGCGGCCGCCCTCGCTCCGGGGGCCTCGATACGCCACGTCCACACGACGATGCATTTCCAGGGAGATGAAAAGTCGCTCGACGCCGTCGCCAGGCAGGCGTTGGGGGTCGGGATCAAAGAGATCAAGGAAGCGTTCCAGAAGTAGCCTCAGCCTTCAGGTCGCACTTCTCGTCATGATTCTATCCTCTTGAATATCGATGAAAATTAATCCTGGATCAAATAAAAAAAGTTGCACCGTACGAACGGCACTGAATGTCGCCCTCAAGCCCCCGCAGCGGAGGGGGGACCCGAATTTTACGGCGACACGCCCAAGACTCTGTCTGTATTTCTTGCTACCCCCTACCCCCTCCGATAATCGGAGGGGGCCCTGAGATCGTCCGCGTCGCCGCGAGAGGTGCGACGGGGGGAACCGACGGGACTGGTTCCCCGGGGTCCGGGGGCAGAGGGCGGCTTCAGGCCGCATTCACATTGTAACTTTGTTTATTGCGTTCACATTAGTTTGACTAACCTGACTAACTTGTCCATCTCTTTTCCCATTTGTTTGACAGCGCGCGCCGCCTTCCCTACAATGATCATGTGACAAGAACAAGATTTTTCTGCCCATCCGGCCCGTTGGGCATCCGTCCTCATCTCATCGGCTATGTCAACCTCTTCAGCGGGCTCTGATCCCGCCGCCCCACCCCTCTATTAATTTTTTTCCCAATAAACCCATTCCCAAGGAGGCAACATGAAAAAGATCGTCGTATTAGGCTCAGGCCTGGTGGGCGGCCCGATGGCCCTCGACCTGGCCAAGGACAAGGATTTCAAGGTCACCGTCGTCGACGTCAGCGCCCAGGCGCTGGCCAGGCTGAAAAAGGTCAAAGGGGTCACGACCATCCAGGAGGACCTGTCGGACATCAAGACCTTGAAGAGGATCGTCCAGAGGCAGGACATGGTCATCAGCGCCGTCCCAGGCTTCATGGGGTTCAAAACGCTCCAAGCCATTATCGAGGCCGGCAAGACCGTCATCGACATCGCCTTTTTCCCCGAGGACGCGTTCGAACTGGACAAGCTGGCCCAGAAGAACGGCGTCACCGCCATTGTGGACTGTGGCGTCGCTCCCGGCATGAGCAACCTCATCGCCGCCTATGCCCGGCAGAAGCTGGACGAGGCCACGAGCATCCTCATCTACGTTGGCGGCCTGCCCGAATACCGCGAGTGGCCCTATGAATACAAGGCCGTCTTTTCCCCGGCGGACGTCATCGAAGAGTACGTCCGGCCGGCCCGCTATATTGAGAACGGCCAGTTGGTCATCCGCCCTGCTCTCTCCGACCCGGAGCGCATGAATTTCCCTGTCGTCGGGACCCTCGAAGCCTTCAACACCGACGGCCTGCGCACCCTGGCCAGAACCCTCGACGTCCCAAACATGAAGGAAAAGACTCTCCGCTATCCCGGCCATATCGAGAAAATGGCCGTTCTCCGGGAGACGGGTTTCTTCGACGGCCAGGAGATCGAGATCAAGGGCGTCCGGATCAAGCCCGTCGACTTCACGGCCAAGCTTCTCTTCCCGAAATGGAAGCTCCACGAGGGAGAGGTCGATATCACGGTCATGAAGATCATCGTCGAAGGCAAGAAGAAGGGCAAGGCCGTGACCTACACCTACGACCTCTTCGACCGCTATGACGAAGCGTCCGGCGTCCACTCCATGGCCCGGACCACGGGATACACGGCCACGGTGGCGGCCCGGATGGTCGCCCGGGGTCTTTACGCGCGCAAAGGGATCTCCGTGCCGGAATATATCGGCCAAGTCCCCGCATGCGTCCGGTTCATGCTGGCCGGATTGAAGGAGCGGGGCATCGTCTATCGCGAAACCATCAAGACTGGAAAGTAGGATGTGATATACTATCTCATTGTCGTTTCTAGTCTTTAGGAGAAAATAATGAAGAAATTGATGGTTCTTTCATCGGTCCTGGCGGTCCTTGCCGCCGGGTGCGCCCGGAAGGCCGAGAACGTCACCCTCAAGGAGGGCAC
>CAZSMW010000468.1:0-5405 GCA_964607985.1 uncultured Eubacteriales bacterium | reverse complement strand
CTCGGGTTTCCCGGCCTGGCTCATCGGCCTCGGGATCTATTTCTTCGCGGGACTCAAGTACAGCGGCCGGGCCATCCAATCCGACACCATGGTCCTGATCACGGAAACGCTCCGGAAGAGCTTCCGCTTCAACGTCTGGCTCCTCCTGCCCATGGTCATCGTCTTCGTGTTCGCGATCGCCAAGAAGCCGACCATACCGGGCATGCTCCTCTCGTCGGCGGTTGCCGTGGGCCTGGCGGTCATCTTCCAGAAGGCCCCCATTCAGGAGATCGCGGCGGCCATGAACACGGGCTATCCGGCGCACACCGGAGTGGCCGTCGTGGACAAGCTCATTTCCCGGGGCGGGATGATGAGCATGATGGAGACCCAGCTCGTCGCCTTCACGGCCTTCAGCTTCGGCGGCATCATGCAGAAGACGGGGATGCTCGCGGTCATCCTCGACCGGGTCATGAAATTCGCGGACAAGGTCTGGAGCCTGGTCCTAACGACCATCGGGACGGCCGTCCTCGCCGCCCTCGTTACGGGGAGTTCCTACCTCTCCATGATCATTCCGGCCGAGCTCCTGGGCGACGCTTACAAGAAGAAAGGGCTGGCGGCCAAGAACCTCTCCCGAATCATCGAGGAAAGCGGGGGGATCATCGTCCCGCTCATCCCCTGGAGCATGGCGGGCGTCTATATCACGGGCACGATCGGCGTCCCCACGTTCAGCTATCTCCCCTGGGCCTTCATGAACTACATTTCCGTGATCATTCTGGCGATCTACGGGTTCACGAAGCTCACCATGGCCCCCCGGGTCCGGGAGGACGAAACGCAGGCCGGAAGCTGAGAAGAATTCCAGGGACACGACACTAATTCCAGAGAATGGATTCATGTCCCGGAATTCCGACTCACGTGCTATCGACAATTTTGTGATCCAGGGCCTTCTTGAATTTCTCTTCCGCCTCGTCATGCTTCTTTTTCTGGAGCTCGAAGGTCGCCTCGAGCTTGTGGTCCATCCCCTCCGTCCGCTTCTTTTCCCTGAGGAGGAGGTCGTCCAGTGAGCTTTTTTCCCTGGCCGCCTTCTCGGACCTGATCACTCCCTTCGCCTCCCCGTCCACCCAGAGTCTCGCCCCGCAGCAGGGACAGAAGACCGGGAACACCGAGTCTTTTGTATCCGTCATAACTCGAATTATCTATCAGAAAACGGGCGCTTTGGCAAATCCGGCTCCTTCAAGGGCTTTCGATCCCGTGTTTTTTCATGAGCTTGAACAGGCCCTGCCGGGTGATCCCGATCTCGGCCGCGGTCCGGGTCCTGTGGTAGCCGCATCGGGCCAGGGACTCGCGCAGGAAACGTTTTTCGAACGCGGACCTGGCTGCGGTCATCCTCCGGGAATCCTCTGAATACGTTTCCTTCCTGGGGTTGATCTTCGGAGAGAGGAATTCCTCCCGGATGAGGTTGTTCTCCCCGGCCATGATGAAGGAGCGCTGGATCTCGTTCTGGAGCTCCCGCACGTTCCCCGGCCAGGGATAGTGAAAGAGCATCTCCAGAGCCCCCGGCGAAAAATACGGCCTCGGCCGCCGCATCTCCCGGGCGTATCTTTCGGCAAAGTGATTGATAAGCGGCAGGAGGTCGTCCGTCCTCTCCCTCAGGGGCGGCAGCTCGATGGGAATGATCTTCAGACGATAATAAAGATCTTCGCGGAAGCGGGCTTCACGGACCTCTTTATCGAGGTCCTTGTTGGTGGCGCTCACCCAGCGAACGTCCACGGTCTTGGTCCTGGTCTCCCCGAGCCTTCGGATCGCGCCGTCCTCGAGAACACGGAGGAGTTTCGCCTGGAGGGGAAAGGTCAGGTCCCCGATCTCGTCCAGGAAAAAGGTCCCGCCGTCGGCTTCTTCGATGAGGCCGACCTTGTCCCGGGCGGCCCCCGTGAACGCCCCTCGGGCATAGCCGAAGAGCTCGCTCTCCAGGAGGTTGTCGGGAATGGCCCCGCAATTGACAGCGACGAATTTCCCGGACCTCCTCGAGCCGGTCTCATGGATCGTCCGGGCCACCAACTCCTTTCCGGTGCCGCTTTCACCGGAGATGAAGACCGGGGCGCCGCTGTCTTTGACCCGGTCGACAAGGGCCCTCACCCGAAGGAAGCAGGCGTCTTGTCCGACAAGCAGGGGCATCCGGCCTTTGCCGTTCCCGCCGCCGGCAGGGGCGCCGTGCGACGTTGAGGCCAGGATGTGGTTTAAGAACCCCGCCGCGGCCGCCAGGAGATCAAGATCGCCGGAATTGAACGGCGGCTCAGCAGCGGTCCTATCCATGTAAAAAGCCCCGCCGACCCAGCCCCTGACTAAAAGAGGTAGGCAGAGCGCACTGGCCAGCCCCTTCGATCGGACCGAAGAATGTCCCCGATATAACGGATGAACCCCGAAGTCCCAAATAAGGAGCGGCTGTCCCGCTTCGATGACCTTCTCCACGATGTCCCGGCAGACGTCGTGGTCGGCCTCCCAGTCAATCCCCCGGGCTAACATAGCACGTAGGACGCCCTCCCCTTCTGAGAGAAGGACCAGCGAACGCCCCGCGGGGACTTCTGTAAGGATGAGCTCCAGAACTTTCAAAAAAAGAGAGTCTTTCATCGTTCGCCCACAAAACAGATAACGCCCCCGCGCGAGAAATTTTCTCAATTCGGCAACGGATCATGCGACCGTGGCCTCCAAATGCGGCAGGAAGCTCAGTAGGCTTCAATCTCGGCCAGAAGTTCGGCGATCAGTTCCTTGACGGTGACGATCTTATGAAGGCGATGGGCATTTTGGCCGCAGAAAACAAGGCCCTTATTCATATCTCCCAGATAAGCGCTGATGAGAGCCTGGGCGATGCAGTAGCGGGCTTCAGCGACGTCGCATGTGGAAAGGCACCTGTAGGGACAGTTGATCTTCTCTTTCAGGCCCGTTTCCAGATTTTTTAAGAACTGGTTTCGGATAGCTCTCCCCGGGAGCCCTACCGGGCTCTTGATGATGACAATGTCCTCCTCTTTCGCCTCGAGATAAGCCTGTTTGAATTCCTGGGCCACATCACATTCCACCGTGCAGACGAAGCGGGTCGCCATCTGGACTCCCGCAGCGCCCGCTTGCAGCATCCGGGCGATATCCGTCCCATCGAATATCCCTCCCCCCACGATGACCGGAATTTTCCGGCCGTACTTGTCTTCGAAAGGCTTGATGACATCGAGGACTTCGGGCAGAAGAATGGAAAGGGCGTATTTTTCGGGCTCCTGAAGCTGCTCCACGGAGAACCCCAGGTGCCCCCCGGCCAACGGCCCCTCGATGATGACCGCATCTGCCGTTCTTTGATAACGTTTATCCCAGGCGCGGAGGACAAGGTTCGCCGCTCTCCCTGAGCTTATGATTGGGATCAGCAAGGCCCTGGGGTCCTCTACCATTTCCGGAAGCTTAAGGGGAAGGGAAGCCCCCGAGACGATGAGTCTGACGCCCTCTCTGGCCGTCGTTTGAATGAGATCCTTGGCGTTGCTCAAAACTCCCATAATATTGACGGCGATGGGGCCGTCCGTAAGACTTTTGGCTTTGCGGAGCTCAAAAATGAGGGCCTCCCGGCATACCCTTTCGAAGTCGAGCTTGCAGGCTTCGAAGTCGCCGAGCCCTACGGAGGCGATGGTTCCGATTCCTCCTTCATTAGCGACGGCAGCGGCGAGGCCGGCCAGGGAAACCCTTACGCCCATCCCACCCTGGATGATGGGAATGCGGGCCGTGATATCTCCGATTTGGAGGCTGGGTATCTTCATTTTTCTTCCCGATATTTTTTTGCAGCCAGGCAGGCATTCCCGCCGCCGAAGCCGAAGGAGTTGCTGATGGCCGCCTCAAGATCAGTGGACTCGGCCCCGCCAGAAACATAATCCAGCGGGCACTCGGGGTCCGGCTCCTCATAATTGATGGTGGGCGGAATGATCCCTGTATAGACGCTCATGACCATGGAAAAGAACTCCACGGCGCCGGCCGCGGCCAAGAGATGGCCGATCATGGACTTGATGGAACCGACCTTGAGCGCCCGGGAATGGGCTCCGAAGGTCCGGATGATGGCCGCGCTTTCAACCTTATCGTTGAGAATGGTGGATGTCCCATGGGCGTTGACGTAGCCGATGTCCTCTGGTTTCAATCCGGCATCCGCCAAGGCCTTCCTCAACACCCGGACCATGCCGTCGCCTCCGGGTTCGGGAGCAGTGACGTGAAAGGCATCTGCCGTGTTTCCGTAGCCGGCCAATTCGGCATAGATGCGGGCGCCCCGGCTCCGCGCCTGTTCCAGGCTTTCCAGGACGACAATTCCCGCCCCTTCGCCCATGACGAAGCCGTCCCGGTTCTTATCAAAGGGCCGGGAGGCTTTTTCGAAGCCATCATTCCTCCGCGACATAGACCGGCTCGCGCAGAAACCCCCGTAAGGAAGGGGTGTGATACTGGCTTCCGCCCCGCCGGCCAGTATGATATCCGCGTCTCCCCTCTGAATGATCCGGAAGGCATCGCCGATGGCGTTGGCGCCTGTGGAACAGGCCATGCAGGGCGCTGATAAGGGCCCCTTGAGACCGTTGCGGATGGAAACCATGGCGGGCGCCATGTTGACGAGCACCCGGGTCACAAAAAACGGATCGAGGGCCCGGGGTCCTTTCCGGTTCAGGTTAGCGCAGCCATTTTCGATGCTGGAGGAACCTCCGATCCCGGAACCGATGATGACCCCGCTTCTTTCTCCAAGCAAGGGAGAATGCAGGAGTCCGCTGTCGTCCAAGGCCATCTCGGACGCGGCGATGGCGAAGTGGGTGAAGGGGTCCATCCGGGCCGCGGTTTTCCTGTCGATCCACCGGTCCGGGTGGAAATCCTTGACCTCGGCAGCCATTTTGGATGGGAAATCAGAAGGATCAAAATGAGTCACCCGGGAAACTCCGTTCTTGCCGGCTACGAGCCCTTTCCAGAACTCCTCCCGGCCGATCCCTATGGGAGTCACAACCCCCATACCCGTGACAACCACTCTGTTTTCTCTCATTCCGACCATCCGCTAAAGCTAGTCTATTTTGACTTAAATATCAAGGGGGAGAACCTGACAGGACTTACCCCATTTTATTTTCAGGAATCGAACAGGAGTCTTTGGACGAAGCGCGGTTCGGAAGGCGGGGGCGAGAGTCCCAGACCCTTTGACGGATTGAACAGGAACCGCTTGATGCCATCCGCGAGGGCATAGAGACGAAAGTTCGGGATCCCGAACACGCGTAAGGCCGCTCGGATGACGTGCCCCGCCAACACCCGCAGCTTTAACCGCGTTCCCAAAAAAACCGCCGTGAAGTACACCACCGCCGTCACCAGCACCATCAGGTTCTGCAACCGAACATACTTCAAGACCCGGACGTCCTCCAGTTGATAGCTTTGTTTTAAAAACC
>CAZSMW010000467.1:0-3012 GCA_964607985.1 uncultured Eubacteriales bacterium | reverse complement strand
CGGGTTCGGCAGGCTGTAGTCGATGATCTTGAAGGTCTCTCCGACGAGCCGTCCCTCACGGGCGGTGAAGGAAGCGGAAACATCCATCCCGTAGGGAAGCTGGTAAAGGCCCATGGCCTTCACCATCCATCTCGGGTTAAGGCTTTGGGCGCCGGGATCTTCGCCGACGTCGGGCCGGCCTTCAAGGGCCCAAAGATTGGTCTTATTGTTGATGCCCGCCGTCCCGAAATGCGTCGCTTGGTGCAGCCAGCTCATGGAGCCGTTGAACATCCATTTATTGGACAGCCGCTTATTGAAAATAATATCGACGCCCAAGAAGTCAACGCGGTAACCATCCCTGGGCTTGAGAAATCTCCAAGGCGTGTAACCGTATTGAGGTTTCAGGTAGTACCACTCATTGTTTTTAGCGTCTTTCGTATCGCCCATGACGGGGATGGTCCCCGGCGGCGTTCCGGCCGATTGGTACCAATCGGGCGATTCGAGCTGACCGGTCTCCGGATAATAGCTCAATTCCCAGTTGAAATGATCATATTTTCGGTAAGTGCCGACCAGGGAGAGGCCGAAATCAGACAGGATTTGCTTCTCCAGGGTGAGCATGAGTTCCGACGTCCTCATCGCTCCGGCGTTTTTATCAACGAGCGTATAAGGATCCGTTGTGTTCTGGGGGGAGCGCGGATCGTAGTCGCCATACATCAGCCCGGCGGCGTCATCCAGGTTCCCAACGAAGTTGCCGCTGTCGTCGAACGCCCGGTAAAGGGCGTAGGTAGGAGCGACGTTGAACGTGTTCCAGTAAAGTTCGTTGAGGTCGGCGACGCTGTTGCCGTTATTGTCCATCCACCAGAAATGCATCCAACCGGTCGTTCCACCGCGTTTCCAGTAATTCGCCTGACCGGTCCCCATAAACTCACCGTACATGGCGGCGGAGAGCTTGGCAATAGTCTTGCCGTCGCCGTTGATATCCCACGTCAGCCCGAGACGCGGGGAAAGGGACCTCCAGGCGAAGGCGCTGCCGTCGTCCGACTTGGCCTTGATTTCGCCGATGCTCACGCCGGGGAGAATTTTATCGATGGCGGTGGTCGCATCCGGCGAAAAGTCATTCTGCCAGACCGGGCTGGCTTTATCCACGGCGGCGAAGTTCGTGGGCATCACCGTGGGCGTCTGCTGGTCGAACCTCAGTCCCAGGATGAGATTGAACCTTTTAACCGTGATGGTATCGCTGGCGTAAACGGAAAACGCATTGACCCGAGTCTGGGAATAATTAGCCCGGTATGGTTCGAGCTTGGAGATGCCGGGGTAAAGATCAGGCGCTCCGTCTCCGTTCGCGTCGACGGTTGGAACATCATAATTCACCCGTTTGATGATGTTGCCGTTATAGGTTTCGTCTCCCCAATCGGTCGTCCGGCGGTCGGAGTATTCCACTCCGAACTTAAACTGGTGGGAGGCGCCGAGGAGCTGATCTTTAAAATAGTCGACGTTGAGCGAATAGGACTGTTGAGGCCGCTTGGTATAGTAATTCCAAGTCGAGTCCAGCCATCGCTGATTGCCGATGTCCCAAGTAGCCATATTCTCGTGTTCCTGGTCGATGACCGGCACATAGGTGAAGCCCCCGTATAATCTGCCGATTTTCATAGACAAGAGAAGATTGTCCCCAAACATATGTTCGTCCTGGATTTTCAGGAGCGGAGAACCCCAATGATAAATGGACCGCTGGATCATGCCGTCGGGGAGCTCGGAACCGGACTGGATTCCCTGTTTCACCTTGTTGCCTAAATGGATAAACGCTTCGAACCTGTTCTTGGGAACGATCTGGGCGTTGAATTTAGCGGCGAGGTTCGTCAACAGGGTGTTGTCGGGCCGGCCGTAGATGTTCACGGTTTTGATATCATTGATGCCGTAGGAGAACCATAACCAGACTTTTTCCCGAATCAGGGGGATGCCGGAGTTGAACCCGTAGTCCTTGAGGTTCAGGATTTTATTGATGCCGACGCCTTCGGCCTGGAGAGCGGGGGTCAGGTTGTTGGCCTGGAACGTCTCCTCCGTCAGAAAAAACCGGCCGCCGAACGTGGGGTTGTTGCTCCCGCGCTTGGTAACCATATTGATGGACAGGCCTCCGGTCATCGACGTTATGTCCGCACCCCCGGTGGTGACGATTATTTCCTCAAAAGCGTCATAGTCATAATAGCCGGGGGATGTGCCCGCCGCCGACGGATCGGTGATGCTGACGCCGTCCATGGACCACGAGTCGTTGCGCTGGTCCACCATTCCCCTCGTTCCGATCGGATACTGAGAACCAGCTTCAGAACCGCCCACATCCTCTTTGTTGGTGAGGACGCCCGGGGCAATGTGGAGAATGGCGTAGGGGCTACGGGCTAGGGGGAGTTCTTGGAGGACTTCCTGGGTGGAAACCTGGCCTACGGTCGTCTTCTTTGTGTCGAGGACCGGCGTCCGCGCAATGACCAAGACTTCGTTTTCGAGCTTGCCCATCTCCATGGTCAGGTTGACGGCCACATTCGCCCCGACCACCACGATGATGTTTTCCCGGATGAGGGTGTTGAACCCCTGAATTTGCGCCGTCAGTTTATAATCTTTGCCCGCAGAGAGGGAAAGGAACCGAAAATTCCCTTCGGCGCCGGTCACCGTGGAGACCGGCGCGGTAACCGATCCCGTCAAAGTCACGGTGACTCCGGGTAGCGGAATTTCACCTGTGTCCATAACCTTTCCATAAATTGTCCCGGTTCTGACCTGCGCCATCAGGGCGCACGAAACAAACAGCAAGAGAGAGACGATAAGAATTCTACGCATACATGACCTCCTGATAGAGAAATAAAAGATCCGATTGGAATTCATCAGATCCCCGTCGGTAACGATTCGGAGTTTTTAATATTGCAAATTTCATAATATTCAAGCAAGTACGGATAATTTCTGTCAAAATCCCAATGCTCGTTCTTGATTATCTTGCCCAAAACCTCCTTGTCATAAGCCTTGATGGCTTGGATCATCCTGATATGGTCA
>CAZSMW010000466.1:0-1521 GCA_964607985.1 uncultured Eubacteriales bacterium | reverse complement strand
CACCGCGAGCGCGAAGACCAGGACCTGCATTGTCTTTCTCATCTTGTCTCCTTCTCTCCTTGCGGAACGGCGCATCGTCAGCGCCTGCGCAGCTGAAGTTCGACCTCGACGTCCTGCCCGGCCGGTAACGAGAGCCGGCGTCCCCGGGGATCATTCAAATTCCGGATCGCGGCCTGGCCCTTCTTCACGGCGATGGCCTCGATCTCCGCCGGCGCGTAGAGCCGAACGTCCTGCGCCTTGGCCGATCTGACGGATAGCCGCACCGTCGGGCCGTCCCAAGTCAGCCGTTCGATCTCGACCTGGCCGCGGCACAGGACCCCCTCGATCGTCCCCGAGGGCCAGGCCGATGGAAGCGCCGGGAACAGGCGGATGACGCCCGGGTCCGAGGCCACCAGCATCATGATGAGCACGGCCGGCAGGCCCCCGCTGATATCCGTGTTGAACAGCTTCTTAGCGTTGTGCATGGAGGCCAGGTTATGCAGCCAATAGCGGTTGAGGAGCGGCACCAGGCAGCGATAAGCCAGGCCCGCTTCTCCCAGGCTGGCCGACGCCTGTCCGAGCTGGACCAGTCCGAAGGACATGAATCCGCCCTGTTTTTCCCAGTTGCTCCAGTGGCGATCGAGCTTGAGCTCGATGACGCGCTTGAAAGCGGCTTGAAGCCGGGCGTCCTTCGCGATCTCCTCAGGCAGCCCGTCGAACAGGGCATAAAGCTGGGAATTGTGCCGGTGATCATAATCGTCCGTCAACTTGGGGGTCAGCCACTCCTTGACGGCGCCGTCATCGTTGATGAGGTACTCCGGCATCTTGGCCAGCATCCTCTCCCAGACGGGGATCCTGTCCTTGTGGACGTTCAGTTCGCGGCAAGCGGCGATCGTCGTCCCGAGCAGTTCCTTGGCCGCGGCCACGTCCATGGTGGCGTTGAACGTCGTTTGGGACCCCGTGTTATGAGGGGCGTTCTCCGGCGACTGGGTCGGGCTGAACACGTATTTCCCGTCGGGACCCTCGTACAGGTAATCCTCGAAGAAGAGGGCCGCTTTTTCCATGAACGGCAGGGCGTGCTCGGCGAGGAATTTCCGGTCGCCCGTATAGAGCCAGTAGTCGTAAAAGAAGTGGGCCGCCCAGGCCGCGCCGGCGACCCAGAATTGACCGGGGAAATCCGCTTCGAACGCGTTGTTGTAGCCGTTGGTCGTCGACCGCGAGGGAAGGACGATCCCCCTGGCCCCGAAGATCATCTTCGCGTTGACCTCGAGATAGGGGACCAGCCCCTCCATGTAGGATGTGTAAGCCAGCAGAAGCTCGGGCGTGTTGCCCATGAGCATGCTGGCGAGCGACGAGGGGACGTTCCCGTTGTGGGTGAAATCGCTGGCCCAGGGAGGATCGTAGGTCCCGGCCCAGACGCCCTGGAGCGTCGGCGGCAGGTCGCTCGTGCTGGAGATGATGTTGTAGCGGCCGGCATCGAAGACCTTTTCGAGGAGCGCCCTCGAGGGCTCGGCGTCGGTCGTCTTGGCCAGCAGCTCCTCC
>CAZSMW010000465.1:0-44791 GCA_964607985.1 uncultured Eubacteriales bacterium | reverse complement strand
GATGTCTCGCCGATCCGGACCATGTCCAGGGCCAGCCCGGGAAAGGCGGCCGTCGCGGCCAGGGACTCGGTCAGGCTCTGACCGTTCTTTATCGAATCAGGCATTCCTTTCATGCTCCGGACAAGGAATTTGTTCGGCATGGCCTGGCAGGCGATGCCGATAGCCGAGAGAAGCGAGATGCCCGCCTCGAGAAGCAGACCCAGTGTCCGGCTGAAGAGCGAAACGCTTGACTCCCGCAAGAGGGTCCGGCCGTATGGGATTTTGAGCTTGAACCTGTCGAAGGCGACCTGGGCTTCTTCATTTTTCCGAAAGCGCAGAAAGACCAAGAACAGGAGAGCGAAAAAAAGCAGGATAAAGGCCAAGTTGCGACGGACGGCCATGGCGAAGGAAATGAGGGCAGTCGTGATGGCCGGCATCTCGGCTTGATAATCCTGGTAGAACGTCGCGAAGCGGGGCAGGATGAAATTGATCAGGACGCCCACAAGGATGAAGGAAAAGATGATGAGGAGCGTCGGGTAGATCAGGGCCGAACGGATCTTTGATTTCGTCTGGGAGACGATCTTGGCATACTGGACGTAACGGCCGATCGTCCCGGCCAGGTTGGCGCTCTTCTCGCCGGCCATCAGGGAGGCCGTGTAGACTTTTGAAAACATGTCCTCGTAAGGGAGGAAAGCCTCGGAAAGGGACTTCCCGGACCGTATGTCTGCTTCTATCTTGAGCAGGAGCTCTTTGAGATGGATGTTCTTGGCCCGGCCGGCGATCGTCTCGATGCTCTTGAGGATGGGATAACCCGACCTGATGAGCGCCATCAGCTCCTGGTTGAACAGGATGAAGTCCTTGTCCCGGATCTTTTTCCCGAATGGCCGGACACGAATCTTCTTCCAGTCCCTGGCCACCGAAAGGATACAGAATCCCTCCGACTCGTAGAGTTTTTGGCATTCGTCGGGGGAAGCGGCCAGAACGGACCGGGACAGGAGCCGTCCATCCTCGCCTGCCAGGCGGCAAATATAATAGGGCATGTGAGCAAATATTAGGCCATCGGTCGGCGGTTGTCAAACGGGAGGAACCCTGACCGTCGAGCAGTTTCGAGATTCTTGCCCTGGAAATTCAGAGCTACGATCCTGAAAATTCGGGACATAACCCTTTTCTCCCGAAAAGGGATTGTGTCCCCGGAATTTTCGGAATTTTTGCGTCTCTCCTTGGTCAAACTGTTCGACGGTCAGAGAGGGACCCGCCGATCCCGAAAGCAAGTTGACATCAGACCCGGATTACCTTATTTAATAAGGGTGCTCAGAAAAGCCTTTTGGCGATTCTTTTTCATGCTTGTCCTTGCGTTTTGTTTCTTGAGCCCGGCCTCGGTTCCCGCCCGCTCCGATTCCCCGGCCCTCGGAAGCACGGCCTCGCCCCAGGACTTCCCGGAGCAGAAACCCAAGTTCGATTACATGAGCACCTTCCTCAGGGGGAGAAAACCTCTTGGATTAAAGGAAGACCTGATCATGAAGCGGCTGCTCCGTCAACCACGGGCCAGCTGGGCGGTTCGGGCGGGATTGCGGCATATCCTGGATTAGTCTCCATTTTTTTGCGTCCGGAATTCAAATTTTTGGATTTTTCTTGAGATTCGAGTTAAAATAGGCGCCGCCAGGATGAAAAAGAAGCTTTACCTAGCCCTAGCGCCCGTGCTCATCCTTGTCATACTGGGCGCCATCAACGTTTACAAGAACATCACCTGGCAAGAACCCACGGACGGGGTGATCTGGGGCCAAAAACCCAACGGCCTCACAGCCCTCAAGGTCGAGGTCAACAGCCCGGCATACCTGGCCAGCATCAAGAAGGGGGACATTCTCTATTCCATCAACAACATCCCCATCAAGACCAAGATCGACCTCCTCAAGACCCTCTGGATCGCCAGGGACGCGGACCAGAAGGTCAGCTACCAGATCGGCCGGGAGGGCGAGATCATCACGCCATCGTTCTATCTCCAGAAGAAGGGCGTCAACCTGGTCTATTTCTACCTGGCCCTGGTGGGTCTGACCGCCCTGGTCATCGGGCTCATCGTTTTCTTCAACTCCCGCCGGCGCCTCTCCTTGCCGTATGTCTATTTCTATCTCCTGACCCTGGCCTTTTATTCATTTTATACGTTTTCGCCGACGGGAAACCTGGACTTCCTCGACAGCCTGTTCTATATCATCGACAAGGTCGGTTTCCTCGTTTTTCCGCCTCTTCTCCTCCACTTTTTTCTGATCTTCCCCCAGCGCAAAAAATTCCTCAAGCATAGGCCCGCCTTTCTCTTCCTAGTCTACCTTCCGGGAACACTCCTTCTCGGCACGAGGGCCCTTTTTCACGCCGTTTTATCCCGGGGCTGGGCCGACGCCCAAGCTCTCCGGTTCCAGGCAAGGATCGAGCGCCTGGACCTCCTTCATTTCACGGTCTTCACCCTCATCACCCTGGCAACCGTCATCCACAGCTCCCGGCACCCTCAGAGCGTCTTCCACAAGAAACAGCTCAAGTTCATCGTTTCGGGATTGGGAATGGGCATCGTCCCGTTCACCGTCTTTTACGCCGTGCCGTTCCTGGCCGGCCGCGCCCCATCGACTCCCGCTGAACTAACCGTGCTCCTTCAAGCCCTTATCCCCCTGACCTTCGCCTACTCCATATCGCGCTACAAGCTCATGGATTTTGAGATCCTCCTCAAGAAGGCCGTCACCCTCATCGTCGCTTTCTTCGTCATCGCTCTCGTTTACTATGTCGTCAGCTCCCAGACCAGGATCTTCTCCGAGAACAGGTTGAACACCATCATCCTCGGGATCCTGGCCATCATCCTCGGCGCTTCCCTGTTCACCCCGCTGAAGAAGCTCGTCCAGACACTCCTCGACCGGGCCATCTACAGGAGGAGCTACGAATACCGGAAAACGCTCCTCTTCATCAGCAAGGAACTCAGCCGGGAGCGGGACCTCCAGAACCTATCCCAATCCCTCCTGAACTCGATCGCCAACGCCCTCTCCCTCCGGACGATTGCCCTCCTGCTTGCCGAGGACGCGGACCCCCGCACGTTCCGCCTTCTCCGGAGCTGGGGAGAGGCGGCGTCCGCCCCACCTTCGATAACGTTCGATGAACCCCTCTTCAATCAGATGCGGGAGAGCGACTACCTTTCTTATTATGCCCTTCAGGACCGGAAAGGCGTCCAGAAACAGATCGAGCGCTTCATCCCCTTCGGCTTCTACCATTTCCTGCCCCTCCGGGTCGAAGAGAAGATCATCGGCTGTCTGGCCATGGGACGGAAGCATGACGGGACCTATCTCACCAGCGAGGACTGGGAACTCCTGACGACCATCTCCCCTTCCGTCGCCCTGGCCCTCGAGAACGCCTACCTTTACAGCCAGGAGAGCGTTCGGACCCTGGAGATGCAAAGGCTCAAGGACTACAGCGAGAACATCATCGAGAGCCTGACCGTGGGCGTCGCCGTCGTCGACCGAACGGGGACCATCATCGGCTGGAACAGGGTCCTTGAGGCCCAATTCGGGCTGAAAAAAGAGCACGCCCTCAACCGTAAGCTGGCGGACGTTCTGGGAGGAAAGAATTACTCGGCTATCTTCCCGACCGACACCAGTCAGGACTTCCGACCCTTGACCGATCTCGGCATGGACCTCCCCGGCGAGAGGAAGAGAATCTTCGACATCGTCAAGACTCCCCTTCTCGACAACCAGATGAAGCCCTACGGAACCATCATCGTCTTCGAGGATATCACCGAGAAGATCAGCCTCCAGCAGCAGCTGCTGACGGCGGAGAAATTGGCCTCTATCGGCCTCCTCTCGGCGGGTGTCGCCCACGAGATCAACACGCCCCTGACCGGAATCTCGAGCTACGTCCAGATGCTCCAGAAGAAACTCACCGATCCGCCTTACGCCAAGATCCTGGAGAAGATCGAGACGCAGACGGACCGGGTGGGCAGGATCATCAAGAACCTCCTGAATTTCGCCCGGAACCCCCAGGATTCCTCCTTCCGGCGCGTCGATCTGAAGGAGAGCCTTCAGGAGATCATCTCCCTCATCGATTACAAACTGAAGAACATGAACATCGAACTGGAGCTTGTCCTCGCCCCCGTCCCCCCCCTCCATGCCCAGGGGGAACGGCTCCAGCAAGTTTACATCAACATCATCCTCAACGCCCTGGATGCCATGCCCCAAGGCGGTAAGCTCAGGATCGAGCTGTTCCAAACAGGACGGGAGGCGGCCGTGAGGATCACGGACACGGGAGCGGGGATCAAGGCCGAGCACCTCGCCCACATCTTCGACCCCTTCTTCACGACCAAGGGCATCGGGAAAGGGACGGGGCTCGGGCTGTCCATCAGCTACGCGATCATCAAAGAGCACGAAGGCCGGATCCAGGTGGAAAGCGAGCCGGGGAAGGGGTCGAGCTTCACGATCGTCATCCCCATGGATCTGCACGTGCGCAAGATCGAAGATCCATCCATAAAGAGGAAGTGACCATGTCCACACGAGGGATCATTCACATCATCGATGACGAGCCGATCATCCACGACGTCCTGGGGCAGCTCCTGACCTCCGAGGGTTACGAGGTCGAGCCTTCCATGTCCGGAGAGGAAGCGCTCGCCAAGCATTCCTCCCAAGCCTTCGACCTTATCCTCCTGGATCTGCTCATGCCCGGATTGGACGGAATCGAGGTCCTTAAACGAATCAAGAGGATCGATCCCCAGGCAATGGTCATCATCATCACGGCCTATGCCTCGGTCGAGTCGGCCATCTCCGCCATGAAGATAGGCGCCTTCGACTACGTTCAAAAGCCCTTCAAGCACGACGACCTCCTGATGACCATCCACAGGGCCCTGGAGCACAAGCGTCTCCAGGACGAGAACATCCGGCTCAAGGACGAGCTCCGGCAGAAGTTCAGCTTCGAGAATATCATCGGGAAAAGCAAGGTCATGAAGAACGTTTTCGATCTCGTCAAGGCCGTCGCCCCGACCAGGAGCACCATCCTCCTCCAAGGAGAGAGCGGGACGGGCAAGGAGCTTGTCGCCCGGGCCCTCCATCTGCACAGCGAACGGGCGGATTTCCCCTTCATCATCGTCAACAGCGGGTCCCTCCCTCCCGATCTCCTCGAAAGCCACCTCTTCGGCCACGTCAAGGGGGCTTTCACCGGGGCCGTATCTCTCAAAATGGGTTTGTTCGAGGCGGCGGACAAGGGGAGCATTTTTTTCGACGAGATCTCCTCTCTGAACATCGAGACCCAGGCCAAGCTTCTGCGGGTCCTCCAAGAGAGAGAATTCATGAGGCTGGGGGGAACGAAGACCATCAAGGTCGACGTTCGGATCATCACCGCCACGAACACGAACATCGAAGAGCTCATCCGGCAGAAGACCTTCCGCAAGGACCTCTTCTACCGGCTGAACGTCATCAAGATCGAGCTCCCGCCGCTCCGTGACCGCAAGGAGGATATCCCCCTCCTCGCCAGGCATTTCATCGATATCTACAGCCGTGAAAATAAAAAGGAGATCGAGGGGATCAGCGAGGACGTCTTCGAGATCCTCGACGAGTACAATTGGCCGGGCAACGTCCGGGAACTGGAGAACCTCATGGAGCGGGCCGTCGTCCTCTCCAAGTCCAAGATCATCACCCGGAGCTCCCTGCCGCCCTTCTTCCTAAGAGAGGAAGCGGCGGAAGAAGAGGGGCTGGATTCGCTGGATGGCTCGCTCGACTTCAAGGAGCGGACCCGTTATTACCAGAAAAAGATCATCCGGACGGCGCTCAAGAAGACCAAGGGAGTCCAGAGAAAGGCGGCCCGGATGCTCGGGGTCAAACCCACGACCCTCAACGAGATGATCAAGCGCCTCGAGATCGACGTCGATAATACCGCCTAAAACTCAGGTGAACTTGCCCGGAACGGCTTTGTCGGGATTGACGCGGATCCTGGAGGGCTTTCCGGAGAGTTTCAACCTGAACTCCTGGTTCGGGGAGTCCACGACGACCTTCTCCCGGAAGACCTTTCCCCCGCTCTGCCACTCGATCCAAAGGGGGAAGACAAACGTCCTTTTGGCCTGGGCGACCCTGACCAGGAGCACGCCTTCCTCGCCCAGCTTCTCTTCCATCGTGGAGACCCGGACCTCGGGCAGCTCATAGGAAAAGAACCATCCCTTGAAGAAGCCTTCGAGGTCCCTTCCGGAGACTTTCTCCATGATGTTCCGGAACTGTCCCGTCCGGGCGGCCCCGAACTTGTAGGTCCCATAAAAGTCCCGGAGGCCCTTGAAGAAGGCCTCGTCGCCGAGGATCTCACGGAGCATGTTCAAGGCCAAGGCCGACTTGTCGTAGATGATCGCCTGGTAGGCGTCGAAATCGAAGAAACTCAGGCGCGACCCAAGCGATATCGGCCCCTTGTTGGACTTCTTCTCCGTCCACAGGGAGAACCTCTTCAAGATCGAGGCGTAGGCCTCTTCACCGTACTTCTTCCGCAGGTAAAGGGTGGCCGCGAACTGGGCCATGCCCTCGCTGAGCCATTGATCTCGGTAGGTCCCCGCGGTCACGCCCTGCCCCCACCACTGGTGGGCGATCTCGTGGGCTAGGAAGTACTCCCTCCAGCGAGAGAGGTCCACGGGGCTGTTCATGTTCACGGGGAAAGCCCGCTTATCGATCCAGGGAAGCTCGTTGAGGACAACAAAGGAAGCCGGGCTGTGGCCGCCGCTCTGGGGCCAAAGCCGTTGGACAACGCTCAGCTTCTCGAAGGGGAACGGCCCGAACCAGCCGATGAAGCTCTCGAGAACATCTTTGGCCTCGTCATAGAAGGTCTTTTTCTGGACCATGATGTCCGACGAACTGATCGACTGGAGCGGCACGGGGTCCATTCCCTCGCCGAGTGTCGTGAACTTCCCGACGATGAACGACAAGTACTTCAGCGGCGCCTTCGTCTGGAATGTGAATGTGGAGCTTCCCATCTTTTCGATCTCAACGACCTCTTCCATGCCCTTCAGGCGCCCCCGTTCGATGAGATCCCCATTCGAGACGCACCGGTATTCGGGAGGGACGATGATCTTGAGCCGGGAGGTGAAGTAATCGTCGTCGGCCGGGCCAGGATACCAAAATGCCGAGTGGGTATAGAAATAGGTTTCGTACCGGGGCTGCAGGACGTAGTGGTTCTCGCCCGCGCTCGACTGGCCGAGGACGTCCGTCGTCGGTGGAACGGGGGCGAGCTTGCCCCGGTAATAGACCTCGATCCAGGTCGACGTCCGGCGGGGAGGCGGCTGGACGAAGTAGATATAGAGGAACTTGCGCAGCTTATCCGTGGTGTAGAAAAGTTCCCGCTTTTCCTCGTCGCAGATTCGGAGGATCTCAAGGTCGGGACTGAAGCGGAACTTCAAACCATCCAAGCTCTCGGTCAAGGGCATGATCTTGATCCTGGCCTTGGCGGATAGATAGGACTTGGCCGGGTTGTAGTCCAGATCGATCTCGTAGCTCTGGACGTCGAACCGCTCGCCCATGCTGATGAAGAGTTTCCGGCCTTCGGTTTCACCCTCCTTTCGGGGCGAATAGAGGTTGACGATGCGCTGGCGGGACCTGTCGAAGAGGTTCACTTCTTCTTCGGAGTAAGGATAGTAGATGTAGGTCAGCTCCCCCGTTCTTTCGCCTTTAAACTCGAAAGAGGCCTCCTCTCCCTGGGGCAGGAAGGAAAGGTACTCGCCGGTCATCGAATTCTGGATGGTGAAGGAGCGGGGATAACTCTTGGCGAAGAGTGCGGAGGCTTTAGCCTTCTCGTCCTGGCTGACCGGCCGGGC
The DNA here is from genome assembly GCA_964607985.1 of uncultured Eubacteriales bacterium. GTDB lineage: Bacteria > Acidobacteriota > Aminicenantia > Aminicenantales > Saccharicenantaceae > JALHVH01. The sequence goes on along the minus strand of CAZSMW010000465.1, from coordinate 37,011 downwards.
CCGTCCGCCTTCCTGTTTCTTGATGACGACATTCGTCTGGAAGAAGCTGTTGGAGCAGCGGATATAGGCATAGGAAACGCGGTCATCGAGGGAGGGATTCTTATAGGCGAGCTGGAGCTGGTGCCTCTCGATGGGGTCGGAGGGCGTGAAGCGGACCCGGCCCCTGCCGAAGATGATGAGGGCCGTTTCCAGGCCGGGGATGTTGTCGTGGAAGACGAGGGCGTTCTCGAACGTGAGGCGGAAATCGGCATGGTTGATCTCAACGCTCTCAGCCCTCTCGGTCTCCTCGGCCGGCAGTTGGACCTTATAAAGGTTGTGGATGCTCCCTGAAACCTCCCTTTTCCGGACCTGCCATCGACCGTCCACGGGTGTGAGGTGGAGCTGCCAGACCTCTACCATCGCCGAAAAAGCGTTCTCAAAGAGGACCTGGAGGAAGACCGTCGGCTCGCCGGACTTTTCCGCCCTCTGGCCGGCCAAGCGTGACTTGACGGATCTCATCCCGGCCCGCTCGAAATAGGAGGCCAGGGCAATGCCTTCGTCCTCCCGGGCTTCGGGGGAGAATGCGTTCAAGTAGGCGGGAAGGTTACGGCCCTCAAGGGACTTTTGGAATTGGCAGGTGAAAGCCTCAATAGTCTGATCGGAGGACCGGACGGGCGGGATCATGATAAGGATAAGGAGGGCCGCCAGCAAAAGGGGAAGCGGCCGGGAGAGGTTCTTTTTCACCTTTTTTATATTATAACATATTCATGGGTAAAACCATCAGCCATCTCGATTGCAGGATTTGTGCCAACGGACACCGCCGATCGTCCCGGCCGAAAATGCGGAAAATACCCAAAGATTTTTACAGGATGTAAACTTCGTTTACAAAAAGAAGGTCATTTTTTGAGCTCGCGGCCCAGGGCCTTTTCCACGTCCCGGACCTTTCCGGTCAGCCTGTTCACGGCATTTTCACGATCGTCGATGGAGATCCTGGTCAGAACGCGGGCGCCATGCCGACGCATCTTGTCGTGGCACTCCTTGATGAGGGCGAGGACGACGTCCCACTCCCCTTCCACGAGCGTGCCCATGGCCGTCAACTGGTAGGGAAGGCCGCTCCTGTCGATGATGTCCACGACGCCGGCGACGAGCTCCGCCAGCTCCTCCCCCTTCCCGACGGGGACGACGCTGAACTCGGCAATCACGGCTTGGCCTCCTCCTTCTTGATTCCCTCTTTCTTGAGATACTCTTCCCAGGTCACGAAGCTGTGATAGAAGATGCAGTCCCCTTCGTCGATGCCCCGCGTGATCTCCGTGATATGGGACGTCGAGGCCCCGAAGGCCCCGACCGCGAAAATGACCGCCTTCTCCGGGTCGATGTTGTTTCCGCACGTGTAGATATCAAGGGCCCCGTAGCCGAACTCCGGCCAGGTGTGGGTGGAGATGTGGGATTCCGAGATGACGACGACGCCGCTGACGCCGTTCGGAGGGAAGCGGTTGAAAGAGATCGACCAGACATGGGCGCCGGCAATCTCGGCGGCCTTGACCAGGATCTGCTGGACCTTCTCCACGCTTCCGATGACGTTGGGATCGCAGCCGGAGGCTTCGACGATATAATGATGACCGATCGAAGGATGGACCGTCTTGGTCATTTTTTTCTCCTCGATTGAAGGTAAATTGATTATGGCACAACCGCTGGATCTGTCAAGAAATGAATTCCCGGCATCTATCGGCAATTTTGGGCCTTGACGGCATGATGGAACGCTGATAATCTTTGTATTCAAAGAGGAGCTGATATGACCGAGAAAACCAGGGGCACGTTCAAGAGCTTCGGCTGCCAAACCGAGAAAGAGGTTCTGGACATCATCCTCGACCCGGGTAACGGCATAGAGTTCGTCCGGGTCATGTTCCCGGACATCCTCGGACGGCCCATGGACTTCGCCTTCCCCGGCTCGGAGCTCGGCAAGGCCTTCCGGGAAGGCAAAGGGTTCGACGGCTCATCCGTCGAGGGGTTTGTCCGGATCGAGGAGAGCGACCTCATCATCAAGCCCGACCCTTCGACCTTCAGGGTCCTGCCCTGGGAATACAAGGGATTCGATGACCAGGTCCGCTGGCGGGAGGCGATCCTTTTCGGCGACATCCTGACCCCCGACGGCGTGCCCTACGAGGGGGACTCCCGCCGGGTCCTCAAGAAAGCCCTGCACAAGGGGAAGCAAGAATTCGGCATCGAGGATTTCAAGTGCGGGCCCGAGCTCGAGTTCTTCATCTTTCCGAGCGACAAAGAGGCCACCCTCACGGACGAGGGCGGCTACTTCTTCAGCGGCCGGCACGGAGAGCTTCGCAAGGAGATCCAGCTCCATCTCAAGAACATGGGGATCGAGTCCGAGTTCGACCACCACGAGAACGCTCCCAGCCAGCACGAGATCGACCTCAAGTACACGACGGCCCTGGAGATGGCCGATTCGGCCATGCTCTTCCGTTACATGGTGAAGAAGGTCGCCCGCATGCACGGGCTCTATGCCACGTTCATGCCCAAGCCCATCAACGGCATCAACGGAAGCGGCATGCACGTCCACCAGTCTCTCTGGAAGAAAGGGAAGAACGTGTTCTTTGACCCGAAAGGCCCCTACCATCTTTCGGGGACCGCCCGGTCATACATGGCCGGATTGATGACCCACGCCCGGGAGATGTCGGCCGTCCTCAGCCAATGGGTGAACTCCTACAAGCGGCTCATCGAAGGTTATGAAGCTCCGGTCTATGTGGCCTGGGGCCAGAAGAACAGGTCGGCATACATCCGGGTCCCCGAGTACCAGCCGGGGAAGGAACACGCGACACGCATCGAACTCCGCTGCCCCGACCCCGGATGCAATATCTATCTCGCCCTGGCCGTCATGTTCTCCGCCGGCCTAAGCGGGATTAAGGAAGGGGGCGTTCTTCCCGCTCCTGTCGAAGAGAACATCTATGAGATGAGCCCTTCGCGCCAGCGGAAGTTCGAGATTGGGACTCTGCCGCGGGACCTCGGCGAAGCCACCAGGATCATGGAAAAGAGCGATCTCATGAAAGACATCCTGGGCGGCCACATCTTCTCCCGGTTCCTGGCCAATAAGCGGCAGGAGATCGAGGAATACAACCGGAATGTCTCCGGGGAATTCGACAAGCAGGTCAGCGAATATGAGATCAAGAAATATCTGCCGTTTCTATAAGAAGGGCTAATACAAACGCATTGAATAGTTTGACATCTGACTTTAAGCGGCCTGAAGCCGCCCTCACTCCCCCGGCCCCCCAGGGAACCAGTCCCGTCGGTTCCCCCCGTCGAAAAAGCCGACGGGTCCCCCCTCCGCTACGGGGGCTTGAGGACGGCATTCAGTGCCGTTCATACATTGTAACTTTCTTTGTTGCGTTCGTATTGGACAGGTTAGACAGGCTAGCCTGTCTAGCTCTTTTTCCTCACGTGTCTCGTTCTTCCACCCCAAATCGCCGATAAGACGTGAGTCTGAAGAAAGAATCCTATCGGCAATTTTAGGACAAGTTCAGTTGCTTGACGTCCTCGAACCTAATATAATAGGAAGCGGCGGACGAGAAAAAGAGCCTCTTTTCCGCCGCAGCATGACGATGACTCTGAAAGACATCCTGGCGCTGGTCGACGGAGAATTGCTGACGCCGGAGATGGATATCGGGATCGAATGCCCGGGGATTTTCGCCTCGGATTTGATGAGCGACGTCTTGACCTTCATCAATCCCGGTTCCGTCCTGTTAACCGGCCTGATCCATTGCCATGCGGTCCGCACCGCCTGTCTGACGGACGTCACGGCCATTGTTTTTGTTCAGGGAAAAAGGCCGGACATGAAGGTCGTCGACGAGGCCAGGGAGAAAAACCTGCCCGTCATTTCGACGGGATTGAGCATGTTCGAGGCATGCTCGAGGCTCGCTCAGTCCTTTCCGGAACGCGCCCGATGAAAGAAGACGCCTCTTTCCAGCAGGACTTTCTGATCAAGGGAGGGGACTTCACCGGGGCGGGCAAGGTGTCCTGCGAGATCAAAAATCTCTTGAAGGAGCTCGGACTCAACTCCCAGGTCGTCCGCCGCGTCGCCATCGCCGCCTATGAAGCTGAGATGAACGTCATCATGTATGCCTGGGAGGGGCAAGTCGACCTCCTCATCACCCCGCAAAAGATACGGATCATCGTCGAAGATCGGGGCCCCGGCATCGAAAACGTCGATCTCGCCATGCGGGAGGGCTACTCGACGGCAACAGAGGAAATGCGGGAGCTAGGGTTCGGGGCCGGCATGGGACTTCCCAACATCAAAAAAAATTCCGATGATTTCCGGATCATTTCCGATCCGGACCGCGGGACAAGGCTTGAGATAACGATCCTGACGAACGGACAGAGGCTGGAATGATTGAAAATCCTCTCCCTTCGCTGCATGTCACCGCCGAGAAGTGCATCGGCTGCGTCCATTGCCTGACCTCCTGCCCGACGAAGGCCATCCGCATCAAGGACGGCAAGGCCCGGATCATCAGCGAGCTTTGCATCGACTGCGGGGAATGCATCCGCTTTTGTCCCCACGACGCCATAGAAGCCCGCACGACATCGTTCTCGGACCTTAGCGCCTTCAAGTATAAGGTCGCCATCCCGGCGACGGTCCTCTACGGGCAATTCGACAACGTCACCCTTCCCAGTGAGATCCTCTTCGCCCTGCGCCGGGTCGGGTTTGACTATGTTTACGAACTCAGCACGATCTGCGAGCTCAACAATGCCGCCATCGAGAAATACCTCAACGACCACCACAAGCCCCGCCCGCTCATCGCCTCGACGTGCCCCGTGGTCGTCCGCCTCATCCAGCGCCGTTATCCCTCGCTCTGCGAACTGATCGCCCCCATCGAACCGCCTCGTGAGATCGCCGCCAAAATCCTGAGAACGACACTTCCCCGGGTGCTCAAAATGCCGCCGGCCGAAATCGGGATCATCCACATCACTCCCTGTCCCGCGAAAATGGTTTCGATCAATCGCCCGGCCACGATGGATAGGTCCTATCTCAACGGCGCCATTTCGATCCGGGACATCTATGGACCGATCCTTCAGGCCCTCCGGCAAAGCCAGGAAGACACGATCATGTGTCATCTCTTCCCGGAGATCCTCTTCAGCGGGATGGGTCTGGGCACGGCGCTCTCGGGAGGAGAGACGCGCGGGTTGAAAAACCATCGAACCGTCGCCGTCTCGGGAGTCCGGGACACCATCCGCGTCCTGGACCAGGTCGAATCGGGGCTTCTCAAGGACGTGGACCTGCTTGAATGCATGGTCTGTCCCGACGGCTGCGTGGGAGGCCCGTTGGCCATTGAGAATCGCTTCCTGGCAAAAAGCCGGATCCTTCGCCTGGTCAGCGCGATGGGAGAGCGGACCATCATCAACCAAACCGACATGAACCTCCTCTATAACGAGGATTTCCTGTCCTTCCACCATCCGGTGATGCCTGTGGGAACTCCTCCCCTTGACGCCGACCGGGCCCGGGCCATTCAAAAGGCCCGGAAGCGGAACAAGCTCTTCAGGCAGCTGCCGCATAAGGACTGCGGGGCTTGCGGCGCCCCGGATTGCCGGACACTCGCCGAAGACGTCGTTCGCGGCACGGCGAACCTCGCCGACTGTCCGTTCATAAAGAAGGAGGACCCATGAATCTCAAGGAGCTTGTTGAAAGGCTCGACCTCAAGATCCATACGGGAGGGAAGGACCTGTCCCGGTCGATCGGCGGCGGCTACGCAAGCGATCTTTTGAGCGATGTCATCGCCCACGGCCGGAAAGACGATCTCTGGGTCACCCTCCAGGTCCATCCGAACATCGTCGCGGTCGCCGTCCTCAAGGATCTGGCGGCGGTCCTTCTCGTCAACGGACGCGAACCCTCCGCGGAAACCGTCGAACGGGCGGAAAAAGAACGGATTCCCATCCTCGGAAGCCCTCTCAGCGCTTTTGAATGCGTGGGAAGACTTTATGGACTGGGGATCCAAGGACATTAATGGCGCTCAGGCGCTTCCGGGCCGACCTCCACATTCATTCCTGCCTCTCGCCGTGCGGGGAATTGACGATGTCTCCGCGCCGTATCGTCAAGCAAGCCCTCGCGGAAGGGCTGGACATCATCGCCCTATGCGATCATAACACCGCGGAAAACGCGGCGGCGGCGATCCGGGCTGCGGCGGGAACGGGGCTGGCGGTCCTTCCCGGAATGGAGCTTACGTCCGAAGAAGAAGTCCACATCCTGGGCCTTTTTGAAAGCATGGACGACGTCCTCCCCCTGCAGGAGGAGGTTTTCCGAAAACTTCCCGAGGTCGCCTCGAAAAAAAAGTTCATCGAGGATCAGGTGATCGTCAACGAGGATGATGAAGTGATGGGCTTTAGTCCGCACTGTCTCCTGGCCGCGACGCAACTCGACGTCTATGAGATCGTCGAACTCGTCCACCGTCACGGCGGACTTGCGATCGCCTCGCACATCGACCGGGAGGCTTTCGGGCTGATCTCTCAGCTGGGTTTCATGCCTCCCGACTTGGAACTCGACGCCTTGGAGGTTTCCCCCAGGGTGACGATCGCCGGGGCCCGGGCGGCCGGCGAGGCCTGGGCCCATCTCCCGCTGGTCCGTTTTTCCGACGCCCATCGGCCGGAGGAGATCGGCAAGACAACAACCGGTTTCCTTCTCGCGTCCCCTCTTCTGGACGAGATCCGGCTGGCCTTGAAGGGAACGGACGGAAGGAGGATCAGGGAATCATGATGGAAGACCTGTCCCTCCACATCCTTGATATCGCGGAGAACGCGATTACGGCCGGAGCGACTCGGATCACCGTGACCATCAACGAGAACGAAGGTCGCGATCTCCTGGCTATCCGGGTGTCGGACAACGGACCGGGATTCGCGCCCGAAGCCCTGCGACGTGCCCTCGACCCGTTCTTCACGACGAAAGGAAAACGGACCGGCCTCGGACTCCCGCTCCTGACCCAGACGGCCGAGCTGTGCGGCGGGGACCTGACCATCACGACAGGTCCCATGAAAGGGGCCAGGGTCGCGGCGCGTTTCCGTCATGGCCACATCGACCGGCCGCCCCTGACAAACATGAGGGGGACGATGATGGTCCTCGTCTTCGGCCACCCCGAGATCGATTTCCGCTATTGCCACCTTCGGAACGGACGGGTCTTCAGATTCGCGAGCCGCCGTTTTTTCCGGAAATCCGGGCAGGCTTCATGGACGGACCCGGTTCTCATCGGACGGATCGATAAAACGCTTCGAACCGGCCTGCGCGCGATCGGAAGAACTTAATGGCTTGACAAACGCAAATTTATTCTGATATATATGACGTCTTATTTTTACATGCACGAGATTATCAAGGTCGAGAGCGCGGCATCACCCATGCCGGTCGTATCGTCGGCCCGCGAACGGCGCTCATGTCCCATCTCCCTCGGCAGGACGTCCCCCTCAGAACCCGCGGGGACGGCTTCCCTGAACCGCACCGATCTATCCATTCGCCCAGAGTTCAATTTTGCATTTTGGAGGGATTGCATTGGTCATCAAGAAAGAAAAAATCCAATCCATCATCAAGTCACACAAGAGTCTAAAAAAGAACCTCATCGCCATTCTTCTTGATATCCAAGCCGCCTACAATTATCTTCCTCCGGAATCCCTCCGTCTGGTCGCGAGCGGGCTCGGGATTCCTCTAATCGACGCCATCGGCGTCGCCACATTCTTCCGCGCTTTCAGCCTCACCCCCCGCGGCAAACACACGTGCTTGGTTTGCCTGGGGACGGCCTGTCATGTCCGGGGCGGACCGAAGATTCTGGATGAGTTCGAACGGCAGCTCGACGTCCGCGCCGGTGAAACGACCAAAGACGGCCAATTCACCCTGGAGACCCTCGCCTGTCTCGGCTGCTGCGCCATCGGACCCGTCGTCGTCATCGACAAGGAATACCACGGTCACGCTACCGTCCGGAAAGTCGGAACGATTTTGAACAAGTATCGGAAACCCCGAAGAAGAGGAGCAAGAACGCAGAAATCAAGATCGTCAAGAAGCGCAACCCCCTGACCGGGGCGGTCCTAACGCCTCTTCAAACCGGCCCGAGGAGAATCAGAAGAACACGATCGAAGGAAAGGAAAGCTGATGGCAGAAAAGAAAAAACTCCGTATCCAGGACTTGGCGAAAATCCGGGAAAAAACCAGGAGCTTATCGACCATCCGGGAGGGCCGGGGCCGGGCCAAGGTCACGGTCCATATGGGCACGTGCGGGATCGCGGCGGGCGCCCGCGAGATCATGGACGCCCTCCTGGACGAGATGAAGAAAAAGAAGGCCAAGGACGTGATCGTGACGACATCCGGCTGCGCGGGGCTGTGCAACCGGGAGCCGATGGCCACGGTCGAGCTCAAAGACCAGCCGCCGGTCAAGTATTTCGATCTCACTCCGACGAAGATGCGGAAGATCTTGGTCAAACACGTCCTGGGCGGCCGGCCGGCGACCGAATACGCCCTGGCGGTTGGAAGCGAAACTTTATATTGAAGGGGGACCCTTGAAACAATATCGAGCTCACTTATTAATCTGCGCCGGCACCGGATGTGTTTCCTGCGGGTCCTTCAAGATCAAAGAGGCCCTCGAAAAGGAGGTCCGGAAACGGAACCTTCAGGATGAGGTCCTGGTCATCGCTACGGGATGCAACGGATTTTGCGAGAGGGGCCCCATTCTCTTGGTTCAGCCGGAAGGCATCTTCTATCAGCAGCTCAAGGTCGAAGACGTCCCCCTCCTCGTCGAAGAGCATCTTCTCAAAGGGAGACCGGTAAAAAAATTCATGTACATCCCGCCCAAGGAGGAAGAGCCGATCCCCAAAATGAAGGACATCGCGTTCTTCAAGCACCAACGGCTCATCGTCCTCCGGAACCGCGGCCGCATCGACCCCGAAAAGATCGACGACTACATCGGCTTCGATGGCTATGAGGCCATGGCCAAGGTTCTGGCGGAGATGACCCCGGAGGAGGTCATCGCCGAAATCAGCGCCTCCGGGCTCCGCGGGAGAGGCGGCGCCGGATTCCCCACGGGTAAGAAATGGGAATCCTGCCGTAAAGAAACGGCGACGCCCAAATACATCATCTGTAACGGCGACGAGGGGGATCCGGGCGCGTTCATGGACCGTTCCGTTCTTGAGGCCGATCCCCACGCTGTTCTCGAAGGAATGGTCATCGGGGCCAAAGCGATCGGCGCCGAGAAGGGATTCATCTACATCCGGAACGAATACCCCCTGGCGATCGAGCGCGTCGACATCGCCATCCGCCAGGCGCAGGAATACGGCCTGCTCGGAAAGGACATCCTTGGGACGGGATTCGATTTCGATATCGAAATCGTCCAGGGCGCCGGGGCCTTCGTCTCCGGAGAAGAGACCGCCCTGATCGCCTCCGTGGAAGGGCGGATCGCGACGCCCCGGCAAAGACCTCCCTACCCCGCCCAAAAGGGTCTCTGGGGAAAGCCGACAGTGATCAACAATGTCGAGACCTGGGCCACCGTCCCGAATATCATCCGCCGCGGTGGCCAGTGGCTTGCGAGCCTCGGGACGGAAACGAGCAAAGGGACGAAGATCTTCTCCCTCGTCGGCAAGATCAACAACACGGGGCTGGTCGAAGTTCCGATGGGAATCACGCTCCGGGACATCGTTTACGGCATCGGCGGCGGCATTCCCCAGGACAGGGAATTCAAGGCCATCCAGATCGGCGGCCCTTCGGGCGGCTGTATCCCCGCCAAACTCCTTGATCTACCCGTCGATTACGAAAGCCTGACCGGGGCCGGGGCCATGATGGGTTCGGGCGGCATGATCGTCTTGGACGACAAGACCTGCATGGTTGACCTGGCCAAATATTTCCTCAACTTCCTCCGCGACGAATCCTGCGGCAAGTGCCTCTCCTGTCGGGAGGGAACGCAAAGAATGTGGGAGATCCTCAAGGACATCACGGAAGGCCAGGCAAAGGAGAAGGACCTGGCTCTCCTCGAAGAGCTGGCCAAAGTGGTCAAGGACGCCTCCTTGTGCGGTTTGGGACAAACGGCCGCCAATCCGATCCTCTCCACCCTCCGTTATTTCCGGGACGAGTATGAAGCCCACATCAAGCTGAAAAGGTGCCCGGCCATGGTCTGCAAGGAGCTCGTGTCGTCTCCTTGCCAATACGCGTGCCCCATTGACCAGGAGGCTTCGACCTACATCGCCCTCATCGCCCAGAGGAACTTCGAGGAGGCCTTCCGGGTCATCATGAAGGACAATCCTCTGCCTTCGGTCTGCGGCCGGGTCTGCCACCATCCCTGCGAGAAGGTCTGCGCGGCCGGCGAAACGGGAGACCCCATCTCCATCCGCAGCCTCAAACGATTCGTCATGGATTGGGCGGACCGGAACGGCATCAACTATATTCCGGAGCCCGTCGAACAGAACCGGGAGAGGATCGCGATCATCGGCGCCGGGCCGTCGGGATTAGCGGCCGGCTATTTCCTCGCCAGAAAGGGCTTCCGGCCGACGATCTTCGAGGCGCTGCCGGTTGCGGGCGGAATGTTGGCCGTAGGGATCCCCGACCATCGTCTGCCGAAGCCCGTCATCGACAAAGAGATCGAGAGGATCAAGGCTGCCGGCGTCGAGATCCGGACCGGCATCATCATGGGCCGGGATATCACCATCGAGGGGTTATTCAAGTCCGGCTACCACTCCGTATTTTGCGCCACGGGGGCAGGCAAGTCCATGCTGATGGGCATTCCCGGGGAAGATGCCGGGGGGGTTCTCCACTCCGTGGAGTACCTGAGAGAGTTGAATCTCGGCAAGAAAGTCCCGATCGGCAAGCGGGTGTGCGTCGTAGGAGGAGGGAACTCGGCCATCGACGCCGCCCGTGCCGCCCTTCGCGATAAGAACTGCGAGAACGTGGCGATCTTCTACCGGCGGACCAAGGCCGAGATGCCGGCGTTGGCCGAAGAGGTCGATGCCGCCATCGACGAGGGCATAGATATCCAGTTCCTCGTGGCGCCGGTAAAGGTTGTCACGAAGAACGGGAAGGCGGTCGCCATCGAATGCGTCCGCATGAAGCTCGGCGAGAAAGACGCGAGCGGCCGCCCGAGGCCGGTGCCCATCGAGGGATCCAATTTCACCACTTCGCTCGATACGCTCATCCTGGCGATCAGCGAGCGGCCCGACACCTCATATATCGTCGAGGCGGACGGCATCCGCAGGGACCGGGAGAATATCGTCATCGACGGGGAGACAGCCATGACGACGTGGGATGGAGTTTTTGCCGGCGGTGACGCCGTTACCGGTCCGCGTACCGTTATCGAGGCCATGGCCGCCGGAAAGCTTGCCGCCGAAACCATCGAGAAATATGCCGGCGGGCGGCCCCTCCGCCGCGAGTATCCTCTCACCCGGCCTTCGATGTACGTCGCGCCGGAAATGCTCGGAGAAGAGGAGGTGGATAAAGCCAGGAGGCCTAAGATGAAACACCTCTCCGTCTCCCAGCGGAGGAAGAACTTCAAGGAGGTCGAGATGGGCTTGACCGAGGAGATGGCCGTCCAGGAGGCGAGGCGCTGCCTGCGGTGTGATCTGCAAACCGAGGACGGCAAGATATCCACAGGAAGGACAAAATGATCCCATTCATCTTGAACGGTTTGGAGGTTCAGGCCGAGGAGGGTTGGACCATCCTCGAAGCGGCCAAGTTCTACGGGCTCGAGATCCCGACGCTCTGCTGGAACGAGGGGCTGGCCCCATACGGGGGGTGCCGGCTCTGCCTGGTCGAGATCGGAAAGGAGCCGGCATCGAAGCTCGTCAGCTCCTGCACGCGCACGGTAGAAAGGGGCCTGATCGTCCGGACGGACACGCGGCGCGTCATCGAATCGCGACGGATGATGATCGAGCTCATGCTCTCGACGGCCCCCTATTCCAAGGAGATCCAGGACCTGGCCTCAAAGTTCGGTGTGACACAGCAGCGGTTCAAACCGCGCAACGAGGAGTGCGTCTCCTGCGGCCTCTGCATTCGGATTTGCGATGAGCAGATGGACGCCCGGGCGATCGGTTTCCAGAACCGCGGCCACAAGCGGAAGATCTCGACGCCTTTCGACATCAAGTCCGAGGAATGCCGGCTGTGCGGCGCCTGCATCTACATCTGCCCGGCTTGTTCGCTCCGCTGCCAGGGGCCGAACGCCGAGACGCCCGTATGCAATGCCTGCCTGACGATGGACCCCAGCTGTCTGGACCACTACGATGAGCTTCAGTGCTGGATGTACGACGCCGGGCGGTGCGGCACCTGCGTCCAGGAAAAAAAGTAGTTTTCACCTAACCATGGGATATAGGAATCTAAAGAAAGAGATGACAAGGAGGTAACGAATCATGTCTTACACGAGGCTCAACAGGAGCGCGGCAACTTTGACCAAGAACCGGACCGAGGGGTCCATCAGCCCGTTCAGCGGGATGTGCGTGACCTGTGTCGACGGATGCATCGGCATGTGCGAGATCGGGAAATCGGCCTACCGCGGGGCCGAGGTCCTCTATCCCCAACCCTTCGGGATCATCACGGCTGCGTCGGAAAAAGAATATCCGGTGGACCTGTCCCACTTCAGCATCATGGGGACGGCCGCGGGCGCCTGGGGCGTCGAAGCCGATTCGGATAAGGCCACTTTCGAGAAGGTTGAAATAGAGACCCGGATCGGCCGCAACAAGGCCATCAAGCTCCGCGTGCCCTTCGTTTTGGGCGGCATGGGCTCGACCAACGTGGCCAAACAAAACTGGGAAGGGCTGGCCGCGGGAGCGGCCATCTCCGGAACCATCTTGACGATCGGCGAGAACGTCTGCGGCATGGACGAGGGCTCCGAGTTCAAGAGTGGCCGGGTCGTCCGCTCCCCGGATATGGAGTTCCGGATTCGAAGCTTCAAGGACTGGCAGGACGACGGCTACGGCGCCGTCGTCGTCCAGGCCAATGTCGAAGACACGCGACTCGGCGTCCAGGAATATGCCATCGAAAAGCTAGGCATCGAGATCGTCGAGCTGAAATGGGGTCAGGGGGCAAAGGACATCGGCGGCGAGGTCAAGATCAAGAGCCTCAAGAAGGCCCAGGAGCTCAAGAAGCGAGGCTATATCGTCCTGCCGGATCCCGAGGAGCCGAACGTCATCCAGGCCTTCGAGAAGGGAAGCTTCAAGGAGTTCGAGCGTCATTCCCGCCTGGGAATGGTCGAGGAAGAGGGCTTCATGAAGCGTGTCGAAGCGCTCCGAAAGGCCGGCGCCAAGTACGTTTTCCTCAAGACGGGGGCTTACAGGCCCGCCGACCTGGCCCGGGCCGTGAAGTTCGCCTCAAAGGCGAAGATCGACTTCCTGACCGTGGACGGGGCCGGCGGCGGCACGGGGATGAGCCCCTGGCGGATGATGAACGAGTGGGGCATCCCGAGCGTCGAGATCTGGTCGCTGACCTATAACTACGCCGACCGGCTGGCCAAGGCCGGCGAGTACGTCCCGGACATCGCCTTCGCCGGCGGAATCACCTTCGAGGACCAGATCTTCAAGGCCCTGGCCCTCGGCGCGCCCTACGTCAAGGCGATCGGAATGGCCCGCAGCCCCATGGCCGCGGCCATGGTCGGCAAGACCATCGGCAGCCGGGTCAAGGACGGACAGATCCCGGTCTACGTCGAGCGCTTCGGCAGCTCGGCTGAGGAGATTTTCGTTACGGCGCCCGAGCTCAAGCTGAAGTATAAAACACGGTTCAACGATCTTCCCACCGGCGCGATAGGCGTCTACACCTATTTCAAACGGCTGAGCCAGGGTCTTCGGCAGATGATGGCCGGGGAACGCAAATTCGCGCTCGAATACATCACCCGGGGCGATATCGCCGCCCTGACCCAGGACGCCGCTCGGATCAGCGGAATCCATTACATCATGGATGTCGATAAGGACGAGGTCGACAGCATATTAAAAGGATAGCTATTTCCAGACCGCCGCGGATGTGCTATAAATAGCGGCGGATCAACATGGATTATCTATCGATCGTCATCAGTCTTTTTGTGTTGCTTTTCGCCATCACGATTCACGAGGCGTCCCACGCCTTGGCGGCCTACAAGATGGGCGACCAGACGGCCTACGGCATGGGGCGGGTCTCCCTCAACCCGATAGCTCATATCGACCCGATCGGGACGGTGCTCCTGCCGCTCGTCCTCGTGCTCATCGGCGCCCCGGCCTTCGGTTGGGCTAAGCCCGTGATGGTCAATCCCTACAACCTGAAGAACCCCCGCCGCGATAACCTCTGGATCTCCCTCGCCGGTCCCGCCGCCAACATGACCGCTGCCGCCGCGGCCCTGATCTCGATCCTCATCCTCAAACTCCTGAGCCCCGGCCTGACCGGATTCCTCAGGAGCTTTCTGGTCTACAAACAAGGGTTCCCGCGCGGCTTCTATCCCCTTCAGGGCCTGGCCCTGATCCTCTTCTACGCCGTCCTCATCAACACCTATCTAGCGGTCTTCAACCTCATCCCCATTCCACCATTGGACGGGAGCGGGGTTCTAGCCGGCCTCCTCCCGGACGAAGCGGCGCGGAGGTACGACCGCATCCGGCCCTTCGGCTTCCTCATCGTCCTCATCCTGATCTATCTGGGGTTCCTGGACATCATCATCCGGCCCCTTCAACTCTTCATTTTCACGATGATCTTCTTCTGACGAAACGGACATGAACGAACAAGCAAAAAAGACGGTTTTGAGCGGCATCCGGCCCACGGGGGCGGCCCATCTCGGCGACTATGTCGGCGCGCTCCGGAATTGGGTCCGGCTCCAGGACGACTACCGGTGCTTCTATTCCATCGTGGACTGGCACGCCCTGAGTTCGGAGTACGCCGATTCGAAGGTCATCAAAGGCTTCACGTTCGAGGTCGCCTGTGACCTCCTCAGCTTGGGCCTCGACCCCGAAAAATGCGTCCTCTTCGTCCAATCACAGATCAAGGAGCACGCCGAACTCCACCTCCTCCTGTCCATGATCACACCCCTCCCCTGGCTGGAGCGCGTGCCGACATTCAAAGAGCAGCAGCAGGAGCTCGCCGAAAAGGAGCTCAACACCTACGGCTTCCTGGGCTATCCGCTCCTCCAGACGGCCGACATCATCATCTACAAGGCCGAGGTCGTCCCCGTCGGCGAGGACCAGGCTTGCCACCTGGAGCTGGCCCGGGAGATCACCCGGCGCTTCAACCGGTTCTACGGCCCCGTCTTCCCCGAGCCCCAGATACTCCTGACCGAGGTCCCCAAGCTGGCCGGGACGGACGGACGCAAAATGAGCAAGTCCTACAGCAACGCCATCTACCTCAAGGACTCGGCGGAGGTCATCCGCAAGAAGATCTCTCCCATGGTTACGGACACGAGGCGGAAAAGGCGGTCGGACCCCGGGGAGCCCGACGACTGCCCGGTCTTCACCCTCCACAGAGCTTTCGTGGACAAGGAGACCAGGGATGGGCTGGCCGCCGACTGCCGCTCGGCGACGGTGGGCTGCCTGGAGTGCAAGAAGGTGGTCATCGACAGCCTCGTCCGGCTCCTCACTCCCTACTGGGAGAAGCGGGGGGCTTTCGAAGCGAACCCCGGCCGGGTGTGGGAGATTCTCGAAGAAGGAAATACCAAGGCCCGGCGGGCTGCGCGGAAGACCATGGAGGACGTGAGGTCCGCCATCGGTCTCTAGACGGGTCCATCGAGCCGGCAATCCCATGAGCGCGATCGAAACGACGGAAGGTTACCAGGTCAGGCTCGATATCTTCGAGGGCCCCCTGGACCTTCTCCTATTCCTGATCCGAAAAAAAAAGATCGAGATCCATGACATCCCGATCGCCGCGATCACCCGGGACTACCTGGAGTACCTCGAACGTAAGGAGCAGATCAACCTTGACCGGGAGGCCGAGTTCCTGTTCGTCGCCGCCCTCCTCATCTATATCAAGTCGCAGATGCTGCTGCCGCGAGAAAAGGACCTGGCCGAGGAGGAGGACCCCCGGCAGATCCTGGTCAACCGGCTCATCGAGTTCCAGAAGGTCAAAGCCGCCTGCTCCCTGCTCCGCGAGAAAGAGGACGACCAGCTCCAGCAGTGGAAGCGCGGCTTCCTCCCGCCCCTGCCGGGCGAAGATGACCTGGACTTCACCGAGGTTTCGCTCTTCGATCTGGCGGAATCCTTCTTCGTGATGATGAAGAGGAGAGCCGCGGAGGATTTCCGGATCATTAAGAGCAAGGACGTTTCGCTCGAGGGGAAGACGAAGGAGATTCTCGCCGCCCTCGAAAAAGACCCCCCCCTCGATTTCCTGGAATATTTCGAGCGCCAAGGGTCCCTCGAAGAAGCCCTCGTCTCGTTCTTCTGCCTCTTGGACCTCATCAATTCGAGGACGGTCCTGGCCGTTCAGGACGAGATCTTCCAAACCATCAAGGTCTGGCTCCGCAAAGACCCCCGCAGGACCCACGTCCATGACTGACCATCTCAAAGAGATCATCGAATCCCTGATCTTCATATCGCAGGACCCCTTGACCCCGGACAAGATCCAGAGCGTCCTGGAGGACGCCGCCGCCGAGGACATCCGGGAAGCGATCGACGGACTCGTCCTGAGCTACGATTCGCCGGAACACGGGATCCGGATCATTCAGACAGGCGGCGGGTATATCTTCGCGACCAAGCCGGACCAAGACCGTCCGGTCCGGCGGCTGCTCCAAATCGAACGCAAGAACAAGCTCTCCCCGGCAGGTCTGGAGACCCTGTGTTCGGTGGCCTACCACCAGCCGGTCACCCAGGCCGAGATCTCGGCCCTGAGGGGCGTCGATTCGACCTCCACGCTGAAGACGCTCCTCGAAAAGAAGCTGATCAAGATCGTCGGGCGGAAAAAGGCGCCGGGAAACCCGCTGGTTTACAGGACTTCGGAAAAGTTCCTTCAGTATTTCGGGTTGAACAGCCTCGATGAGCTCCCCTCGGAGGAGGAGATCGCAAAGATCCTCCAGGAGGAGAAGACCTCCGAGCCGTAGCCGCTAAGTTCAGGTTTCACCTACACTTAGAGTTGACAAAGCGACCGGTCTCGTATAGGATAAACCCCTATTCTGATTTCGCTTGAGAATGGAAATCATCATTGCCGAGAACACCGGACTCTGTTATGGAGTCAAGAGAGCCTTGAACATTGCCAGACGTACGCGGCGCGCGGTCATCGGACCGGTCTCGACGCTGGGGGACCTCATCCACAACCCCCGCGTCGTCGCCGACCTTCGAAACCGCGGCGTCAGCTCTGCGGAGACCGCCCGGGACATCAAGGAAGGAACGGTCATCATCCGCAGCCACGGTGTCTCCCCCGCGATTTACAGGGCCCTGGCCCGGAAGAACCTTGAGATCGTGGACGCGACCTGCCCCATCGTCAAGGAGATCCAGAAGCTCATCGAATCCCTGACTCGGAAGAACATGGAGATCATCATCGTCGGCGACAGGGAACACCCCGAGATCCGGGGGCTCATCGGCCACAGCCGCTCCAGGGGGATCATCGTGGAGAACGAGGCCCAAGCCAGGGAGCTCCCCCGCCGAAAGACGCGGGCCGTGGTGGCCCAATCGACCTTGGACATCGAGCTCTTTGAAAGGATCATCGCCGCCCTGGTCGATCGGACGGACGAGCTTTCCGTCCACAACACGATCTGCCGATCCACCCGGACCCGGCAGACATCGACCTCCGAGCTCGCGTCCCGGGTGGACACCCTGTTCATCGTCGGCGGCCGGGCGAGCTCCAACACCCGCAAGCTCTATCGGATCTCGAAGCGGATCCTGCCCCGGACGTTTTTCATCGAGACCGCAGACGAGATCACACCGAAAATGCTCCGGGGAGCGAGGACGATCGGGATCTCGGGAGGGGCATCCACCCCCCCCGAGGCCCTTCAAGAAGCTGCCGCGAGGATCAAGACCGACTTCGAACAATAAATTCATAGGGAGAAGAGTGTTCCATGACAGACGTAAACAAGCATCCTGAAAAAGACGAAAAGATGTCGTCCGAGGCCTATGAGGATCTTCTGGACCACTACCAGTTCAGCACCAAGGAGATCACCCAGGGCACGGTCGTCAAAGGCCGGATCATGAAAATAACCCCGACCCATGTCCTCGTGGATATCGGGCTGAAGACCGAAGGTGTCATCCCCATGGAGGATTTCCGCGAGCCCGAGATCGCCGAGCTGAAGCCGGGAGGCGAGGTGGAAGCCACACTGGAGAGGACCGACCCTAAGGACGGATATTTCATCCTGTCCAAGAAAAGGGCAGACGAGATCCGGGCCCTGAACAACTTGGAAAAAGCCCTCGAACGCAACGGCTGGGTCACAGGCATCATCAAGGAAAGGTCGAAGGGCGGTTATACCGTGGACGTGGGGATCGAGGCTTTCCTGCCCGAATCCCACGCCGACATCAAGACCATCAGGGACCCCGGCGCTCTCGTCGGGCAAAGCTTCAAGTTCAAGGTCATGAAGTTCGACCGGAAGAGCGAGAACGCGGTCGTCTCCCGCAGGCTCTTCCTCCAGGACGAGCGCGATAAAAAGCGCCACCGCGTCTTCAGCCACATAGTCCAGGGACAAAAGATCAAGGGCCATGTCAGGACCCTGACCAACTTCGGGGCCTTCGTCGACATCGGAGGGGTGGAGGGCCTCCTCCATGTCTCCGACATGAGTTGGGGAAAGGTGGCCCATCCGGCGGAGCTATTCCAGGTCGGGCAGGAGGTCGATGTCGTCATCCTCGACTTCAATGAAAAGGAAGAGAAGATCTCCCTTGGGACCAAGCAGCTGACCCAGGACCCATGGGCCGACCTCGACCAGAGATACATGGCCGGACAGAAAATCACCGGCAAGGTCGTCAGCCTGACCGATTTCGGCGCCTTCGTCGAGATGGAAAAGGGGGTCGAAGGTCTCGTCCACATTTCAGACCTGAGCTGGTCCCGCAAGCTCATCCACCCTAAGAAGGTCCTCACGCCGGGCCAGGAGGTCGTGGTCACCATCCTCGAGATCAACCCGGTCACGAAGCGGATCTCCCTGGGTCTCAAGCAGGCGATGCCTCACCCCCTCGAGGTCTTCAAGCAGAAGTACAACATCGGCTCCCGCGTCAAGGGCCCCGTGACGAGCGTCACCGACTTTGGCGCCTTCGTCGAGGTCGAGAAGGGGATCGAAGGACTCGTCCACATCTCGGACATCAGCTGGGAGAAGATCAAGCACCCCTCGGACAAGCTCAAGGTGGGAGACGAGGTCGAGGTCGTCATCTTGAACATCGACGTCGAGAAGCAGAAGGTCTCGTTGGGCATCAAGCAGCTCGAAGGGGACATCTGGGAGGACTTTTTCGCCCGCCAGAAGATGGGCGACATCGTCAAGGTCAAGATCGTCCGGATCACGGATTTCGGCGTCTTCGTCGAGATCGTCCCCGGCATCGAGGGCGTCGTTTTCCTTTCCGAGCTCGACGAAAAGAAGATCGAGAAACCTTCGGATTTCTTCACCGTCGGCGAGGAGCGGAACGCCAAGATCATCAAGATGAATCCGAAGGCCAATAAGATTTCCCTGAGCTTCAGGCAGGCCCAGTTCGACATCCAGCGCCAGGAGTTCCAGAAATACATGGACCACCAGGATCATGGGCACACCCTGGGGGATATCATGAAGGACCAGCTTAAGCAATTTCATGCTCCTAAAAAAGTCAGCAAAAAGGAGGAATAACATGATCAAAGCAGATCTTATCAACAAGATCTCGCAGGAATTGCGCATCCCCAAGCAGGAAGCCGAAGAGGGGGTGAACCTGTTCTTCGACATGATCAAAGAAGCCATCCTCAAGGGGGAAGAGATCGAGATCCGCGGCTTCGGGAGCTTCCGCTTCCGCAAGCGGACATCCCGTTCCGGGCGGAACCCGAGGACCGGTGAGCCGGTCAAGGTCCCCCCGAAGAAGGTCCTCTACTTCAAGCCGAGCAAGCTGCTTAAAGAGCTGATCAACAAGTGATGCAGTACATCCCGGCCCCCTGGAGAGAACGGTACGTCAAAAACGCCCTGAAAACGAAGGGATGTGTCCTCTGCGGCGCGCTGAAACGCGGGGCCGACAAGGAGGCTTACATCCTCTACCGGGGGACCCACCACTTCATCATCCTCAACACGTTCCCCTACACGCCGGGGCACCTGATGATCGCCCCCCTCCGGCACACGGCGGATTTCGCCCGGACAAGCCCGGCCGCGGCTTCGGAGCTGGCCGGCCTGCTGAAGCTGGCCGTCAGGGTCCTCGGGGCCCACTACCATCCCCAGGGCTTCAACGCCGGGATGAATCTCGGGCGGAGCGCCGGGGCAGGTGTCGCCGACCATTACCATCTTCACGTCATCCCCCGCTGGACGGGAGATTCCAATTTCATGCCGCTGGTCGGGCGGACGAGGGTCCTGACGGAAGATCTGGACACGACGTACGAACGCCTTTTCCCCCTGTTCGAAAAAGAACGGAAGCGCACCGCACGCCGGACACGCAAAGAAGAGGACCCATCCCAATCGAGGTGACACCATGCTAAAAACGATGAGAAAGAATGTCAAGACCCTGAAACCCACCCTCTGGATCATCATCGCCACATTCATCATCGCCATTTTCGCCATCTGGGGAGGCGCCGGCCGTCTCGGAGAAACCAACCGGAGCAACATCCTGGTGACGATCGGAAAGAAGCGGATCTCCTCGGACGCCTATTTTCAGACCCTGAGACAGCGTCTCGAGGCCATGAAAAAGGAATACAGCCAGCTGAACAAGGCCCTCATCCAGCAGCTCAACATCCCGCAACAGGTCCTCCAGCAGATGGTCGAGCAGGCGCTCCTCCTCCAGATCGCAGAAGACATGAAGCTCGACGCCACCGATCCTGAGGTCCGGGACAGGATCATCTCCTACCCCGTCTTCCAGAAGGACGGCAAGTTTATCGGCTTCAAGGAATACAAGCAGGTCCTGGATTGGAACAGGATCCCCCTCGCCGATTTCGAGGACAGCCTGAAGAAGGAGATCCTGATCGACAAGGTCGTCAAGCTCCTGACCGCCGGCATCACGGTCTCCGACGAGGTGGTCTGGGACAACTATAAGAAGCAGAACGAATCGGCCAAGATCGAGTATCTGGTGGCCGAGAAGGACAAGATCGAGGTGACCGACAAGCCGGATGCCGCCGCGATCCAGGCCCATTTCGAAAAGAACAAAACCGCGTACAAAGTCCCCGAGAAGAGGACTGCGGATTACCTTTTCTTCAGGACCGACGACCTCAAGAAACAGGTCAAGGTCGATGAATCCGAGATCGAAAAGTACTACAAGGACAATCTCAGCCAGTTCCAGGAACCGGAAAAGATCAAGGTCAGCCGCATCTTCCTCCCCTACACGGACATGGATAAGCCCCAGGTCCTGGCCCAGGCCGCCGACGTGATGAAAAGGGCCCGGGCCGGAGAGGACTTCGCCGATCTGGCCAGAAAATTCTCCAAGGACGACAAGGCCAAAGAGGGCGGCGATTGGGGCCTGACGGCCTGGACCGCCCTGCCCGCCAAGGAGACCGACGAGGCCAGGAATTTGGACGCCGGCAAGACAAGCGATGTCATCGAAACGGACACCGGGGCGGCGATCCTCAAGGTAACCGAAAAGACGGCTGCGATCACCAGGGCTTTGACCGAGGTCAAGATCACGGTCAAGAACATCCTGGAAGATCAGAAGGCCCGCGAGATGGCCGCGGACAAGGCAACCCGGGCCGAAAAGGAAGCCCGCAGGCAAAAGAGCCTGGACGTGGCCGCCCAGAAGGAAGGGCTCAAGGTCAAGAGCACCGGCCCTCTCAAACAGGCTGACGCCCTGGAGGACTTCGACCCCTCCGGGTCGATCAGCCAGTCTCTCTTCACGCTGAAGGATAAGGAGATCTCGGCGCCTATCTACACCTACACGGGAGTCGGCCTCGCCCAGCTCCAGAAGACCGAACCCGAGAGACCGGCCAAGCTCGAGGAGGTCCGGGACGCCGTTGAGAAGGACATTCTGGACGTCCGGAAGAAGGAAAAGTCCCTGGAGAAACTCGCCGGGGTCGTGGCCGGGCTCAAGGACAACTGGGAGGAGGCCGCCCAGAAGAACGGCCTCCAGATCAAGGCCGTCGAAGCCCATAAGCGCGAGCAGTACCTGAGCCTCATCGGGGAGAACCCGGAAGTGGACAACCTGGCCTTCTCCCTCCCGATCAAGGAACCGAGCCGTCCCCTCGAGGTCGAGAGCGGATACGCCGTCGTCCGTGTCCTGGACCGCAAGCTGGTCACGAAAGAAGAGTTCGCCAAGGCCAGGGATACGGAACGATCGACGCTCCTGGAGTCCCAGAAGAGCAGGTTCCTTCAATCTTACATGGTCAAGGCCAAGGACGAGAAGAAGGTCAAGGTCAATTACGACCTCTATATGCAAATGAGCACGGAGGTCATGAACAGGTTCTCTGGAGAATGACGGGACCGGGCTGAGTCTTGAATCTTTCCGATAAATAGATCTCTGAAAGAAAAAATCATGGCCATGATCAAATTGTTCCAGGCGGCCGACAGGGCCGTCAATCAGTCCTTGAAGATCCGGCCCGGCGAGAATTTCCTGCTCGTCACGGACAAGCAGAAGATGGAGATCGCCGAAGCCCTGGCCTATTGGGCCAAGAAGGCGGGCGCCGAGACGACAACCTACCTTATGACCGAGACCTTGCGGCCGATCACGGGGCCCACAAAGCTCTTCAAGGAACTCACGAAAAGGGCGTCGGTCTTCGTCTACATGCTCGACGCCAGGATCGAGGAGAAGCCGTTCCGCAGCTTCATGGTCGGCGAGGGGATGAAACGCTCGCGGATCTGCATGATGCCGGGCATCACGCGGGACATGATGGAGCGCCTCGTCAACATCGATTTCAAGGACATGGACGCTTTCACCAGAAAGGTCGTCCGGGCTCTCAAGGACGCCGATGACGTCATCATCGAGAACGCCGCCGGGACCCGCATTGAATTCAGCGTCAAGGGACGGAAGTGGGACAACGACAACGGCAACATTTCGCATAAAGGCAAGCACGGCAACCTTCCGGCCGGAGAGTGTTACACATGCCCCGTAGAAGAGACGTTCACGGGGAAACTCGTCATCAGCCTCATCGACGATAAGCTCGGCCGAGGCGAGATGGAATTCAAGCAGGGCCGCCTCGTCCGGTGGAAGGGCAAGGGCATCGAGGCCATCGTCAAGAACATCGGGACGGATGAAACGGGCTTCGTCGTCGGCGAGTTCGGCGTCGGCACGAACAAGGGCGCCAGGATCTGCCCCAACATGCTCGAGGCCGAGAAGGCCTTCGGCACCGTCCACTTCGCCATCGGCGACTCCTACGGCATCGGGAAGAACAAGAGCAAGCACCACTACGACGCCCTCGTGGACAAGGTGACGATCCGGGCCAAGGGGAGAATCATCGCGCAGAACGGGAAGTTCATGATTTAAATTGAGATACGATTTCGACGCCTATCTGGACAGGAGGAACACGGATTCCCTGAAGTGCGATTTCTGCGAGCTCGAATATGGGCTGAAGGACATCATCCCCATGTGGGTGGCTGACATGGACCTCCCCGCCCCCCAACCGATCGTCGAGGCCCTAAAAAAGCGTGCCGAACACCCGGCCTACGGTTACACGTTGGCCCCGGCGTCCTATTGGGAATCCATTATCCGCTGGATGAAGGCCCGCCACGGCTGGGATGTCCGGCGGGAATGGCTCTCCAAGTCCCCCGGCGTCGTTCCGGCCCTCAACCTCTGCGTCCAGGCTTTCAGCCGTCCCGGCGATAAGGTGGTCATCCAGACGCCCGTTTATCATCCCTTCTTCTCGGCAGTGGAGAACAACGGAAGGCGCATCATCCGCAATCCGCTCATAGTCGAGAACGGCCGCTATCTCATGGACACCAAGGACCTGGAGAAGCGGATCGACGGCCGGACCCGGATGCTCATCCTCTGCAGCCCGCACAATCCCGTCGGCCGTGTCTGGACTAAGGAAGAGATCGAGAGGCTGGGCAGGATCTGCGTCCGGAAAGACCTCCTAGTCATCTCGGACGAGATCCACGGCGACCTCGTTTTCAACGGACACAAGCACGTGCCCGCGGCCTCGGTTTCCCCGGAACTGGCCGAACGGACCATAACTTGCCTTGCCCCGAGCAAGACGTTCAACGTCGCCGGGCTCTCGACCTCGGTCGTCATCGCCTCCAACCCGAAGCTCCTCGGCCTCTTCGATACGCAGGCGGAGAAATCCGGACTCACCTTCGGAAACACTTTCGGCATCGTCGCCCTCGAGGCGGCCTACACGCAAGGCGCGGAGTGGCTGGACCAACTCCTTCCCTATCTTGAAGCGAACATCGACCTCGCGGCCGCATTCTTCGAAACCCGGGTCCCTAAGATCAGATTTCTGAGGCCCGAGGGAACATATCTGGCCCTGCTCGACTGCCGTATCCTGGGGATGAATCAGGAGGCCCTCGACGATTTCTTCCTGAGGAAGGCCGGGGTTCTCTTCGATGAAGGAACGATCTTCGGGGAGGAACTCCGGGGCTTCGAGCGGATGAACCTGGCCTGCCCGCGTTCGACTCTCCGGGAAGCCCTCGAGCGCATTGAAAAGGCCGTCAACGCGCTGTGGTGCAATGGCCATAAAGCCTAAACTCAACACGTTTGACGCCACCATGATCGTGGTGAGCCTTGTCATCGGCATCGGCATCTTCCGGACGCCGGCCATGGTCGCTTCGGCCGCCCGGACGCCGTTCCTCTTCTTCCTGGCCTGGGGCCTCGGCGGACTCATCAGCCTCCTCGGCGCCCTCACCTTCGCCGAGGTCGGGGCGCGGGTCGCCAAGCCCGGGGCCTTCTACAAAGCCGCCGCCGAGAACTACGGCTCCGTCCCGGCCTTTATGCTCAATTGGACCAACGTCGTCATCGTCAACGGCGCCGGGGTTGCGGCCGTGGCCATCATCGGCGCTGAGTACCTGACGCCTATCCTTCTACCGGCCGGTGCCCAAACACGCCTAGCCGTGCAGCTCGCCGCGGCCGGCTTGACCATCAGCCTGATCGTCGTTAACTTCCTGGGTATCCGGATCGGCGCCTGGGCCCAGAACGTCCTGAGCCTGCTCAAGATCGGAATGATCGCCCTGCTGGCGGCCGCAGCCTTCGCCTTCAAAAGCGCGCCCGCCGGGAGCTCTTCGCTGCCGCTTGTGAAGCCTTGGTGGGTCGGCCTGGCCATCGGTTTCATCTCCGTTTTTTACACCTACGGAGGTTATCATTCGACCATCAACTTCGGCGCCGATGTCAAGGACACCCGTCGGAACATGCCCCGGGCCATCGTTACCGGCGTCCTCATCATCATCGTCTGTTACCTCCTCGTCAACGCGGCCTACGTGAAGGCCCTCG
Organism: uncultured Eubacteriales bacterium; assembly: GCA_964607985.1. Taxonomy (GTDB): domain Bacteria; phylum Acidobacteriota; class Aminicenantia; order Aminicenantales; family Saccharicenantaceae; genus JALHVH01. Next base: position 11,671 of record CAZSMW010000465.1, on the reverse strand, counting down.
GCCTCCCGGGCGTCGCCGAGGCGAAGCTCGTGGCCGCAGAGACCGCTCGCGTCTCATTCGGGACCTTCGGCCGGCTGTTCGTTTCCCTGGCCATCGGCCTGTCCGCGCTGGGTTTTCTCAACGTCACCCTCATGCAGATGCCTCGCGCCTATTACGCCATGGCGGAGGACCGGACCCTGCCCAAGCCCTTCAAGCAGGTCAACCCGAAGACGCAGACCCAGGAGTTCGGGCTTCTTTTTCTGGGCGGGATGATCATCTTTTCGATCTTCTTTCTGGGGACCTTCGAGTCCATCGTCAACTATGTCATGTTTCTCGACAGCCTCAACATCGCCCTGGTGGCCTCGACCCTCTTCGTCCTGAGGAGAAAAGCCGCGCGCACAGGCGAGGCATATTCGGGCTACCGCGTGCCTCTCTATCCGGTCGTTCCGGCCGTCTTCGTCCTGTTCCTGCTCGGCATCTCCGTGAACGTGTTCCTGACCCAGACGCGTGAGGCCCTGGTCGGCCTGGTCTTCTTCGCCTCGGGTTATCCCATTTTCCGGCTCATGCGGCGGGTGACATGACCGGCAAGGAACGGGTTTTGGCGGCGCTTAACCACAAGGAGCCTGACGCGGTCCCCGTGGATTTCGGCGGGACGGCGGTCACGGGCATGCACGTCGATATCGTCATCGCCCTCCGAGACCGCTACGGCCTGGAAAAGAGGCCGGTCAAGGTCCATGAGCCCTACCAAATGCTCGGCTTCATCGACGAGGACTTGAAGCGGGCGCTGGGGATCGACTTCGAGGGCGTTTACGGCGCGGAAACCATCTTCGGGTTCCGCAACGAGAACTGGAAGCCTTGGCGCATGGATAATGGAACGGAGGTCCTGGTCTCTGAGCATTTCCTGACGACCCGGGACCGAAACGGCGACACGCTCATCTATCCCAAGGGAGACCTGTCCGCACCACCCTCGGGCCGCCTGCCCAAGGACGGCTTCTTTTTCGACACCATCGTCCGGCAGGAACCCATCGACGAGGCCAGGCTCGACCCCGGGGCTAACCTCGAGGAGTTCGGGCCGATCTCGGACGCCGACCTGTCTTATTTTGACCGGGCAACCCGGGAAGCCGACGCGACCGGCCGGGGCGTCATCGCGACCTTCGGCGGAACGGCCTTCGGCGACATCGCCCTCGTCCCGGCCCCTTTCCTCAAGCATCCGAAGGGCATCCGGGACATCGAAGAGTGGTATGTCTCAACTCTGACCCGGCAACCGTACATCCACGCTGTCTTTGAAAAGCAGGCGGAAGTCGCCCTGTCGAACCTTGAAAAGATCAAGGCCCGGGTCGGCGACCGGGTCCAGGCTGTCTTCATCTGCGGAACGGATTTCGGAACCCAGAGATCCACCTTCTGCTCGGTGGATACTTTCCGTTCGCTCTATATGCCTTACTACAAGCAAGTCAACGCTTGGGTCCACGAGAACACTCCCTGGAAGACCTTCAAGCATTCCTGCGGCGCCGTCGAGACGCTCATTCCCGCTTTCATCGAATCCGGCTTCGACATCCTCAACCCCGTCCAGGTTTCGGCCGCCGGCATGGATGCGGGAAAGCTCAAGTCAAAATACGGCAAAGACATCGTTTTCTGGGGCGGCGGCGTCGACACGCAGAAAACGTTGATGTTCGGGACGCCCGGGGACGTCCGCGCCGAAGTCCTCGAGCGGTGCGGGACCTTCGGAAAGGACGGCGGCTTTATCTTCAACGCCGTCCACAACATCCAGGCCAATGTTCCGGCCCGAAACGTCGTCGCCATGTTCGAAGCCGTCAAAGAGTTCAACGGAAAATAAGGAAATGGCTTAAAGGGCAGCATGAAAAAAAGCTCGTTTTACATCATCTTCGTAACCGTCATCGCCGCCATCGGCGGCCTCCTCTTCGGGTTCGACACTGCCATCGTCGCCGGAGCCACCCGTTACCTCAAGGACCAGTTCGCCTTGACCTCGATCCAGGAGGGCTGGGCGGTCAGCGTCGTCCTCATGGGCTGCATGTTCGGGGCCGGAATCTCCGGGACGATCAGCGACCGGATCGGGCGGAAGCGGTTCATGCTCGTCTCGGCGGTCCTCTTCCTCGTCTCGGCGGTCGGCTGCGCGCTTCCCGGACCATCGCGGAATTCGTCGTCTTCCGGTTCATCGGCGGCCTGGGCATCGGCTCGGCCTCCATCCTCGCCCCTCTTTATATCTCTGAGATCGCGCCGGCCAGGATTCGGGGGGCCCTCGTCTCCGTAAACCAGCTGGCCATCGTCACGGGCATCCTCCTCGCCTATTTCGTCAACTGGGCCTTCGCCGGCGTCGGTCCGTCCAATTGGCGTTGGATGTATGCCGCCGGGGCCCTGCCCTCCGTCATCTTCTTCATCCTCCTCCTCCGCGTTCCGGAGAGCCCGCGCTGGCTGGTCAAGCAGGGCCGGGAAAGCGAGGCCTTGGGCGTCCTCAGCCGCGTCAACACGGCCGACCTCGCGGCCGCGGAGGTCTTGAGCATCAAGGAAACGCTGGTCATGGAAAAGGGCTCCCTGGCCGAACTCTTCAGACCGGGGTTCCGCCGGGCGCTCCTCATCGCCGTCGTTCTGGCCATCCTTCAGCAGATCACCGGGATCAACGCCGTCCTCTACTACGCCCCGAGGATTTTCGAACGGGCCGGCTTCACCCGGATGTCGGCTATCGGGCAGTCGACGATCGTCGGTTTCGTCAACATCCTCTTCACGATCGTGGCCATCGTCCTCGTGGACCGGATCGGACGCAAGCCGCTCCTCCTCACGGCCGCGGGCGGGATGGGCATCTCTCTCCTCCTCCTCGGCGCGGCCTTTAGATCGCAAGCGTTCTCGGGCCCTCTCATCCTCGGCCTCATTCTCCTTTACATCGCCTTCTTCGCGATGGCGATGGGGCCGATCGTCTGGGTGGTCATGGCCGAGATCTTCCCGACGCGGATGCGGGGCAGTGCCATGGCCATCGCCACGGTCATCCTCTGGGTCTCGGACTTCGCCGTGACCCTGAGCTTTCCGGTCATCGCCGACCGCCTCAACGAATCCACGGCCTTTTGGCTCTACGCCGCGATGTGCGCCGTCGACTTCGTCTTCATGTTCTTCTTCCTGCCCGAGACCAAGGGAAAAACGCTCGAGGAGATCGAAAAGCGCTGGATCAAAGCACGCTGAAAAATTTTCTGGTTTCTAACCGTCTTTCCTAACAGGAGGGACATGTAGGCTCGAGGTTCTCTCACGTTTGTTGCGGGTTGCTGAATAGTAAGATGGGGTGAGGCCAAAACGGCCTTGGAGGGCCGTTCCGTCCAAACTATTGACCCAGCCCACACTAAATGGAAGAGAACCAGAAATGCCGACAAGGATTTTCAGGTCGTTCGCTTCACGGCGCCAACGGGTGGTGGACCGAAGATGACCACGGTCTGGTTCATCTCCGGGGCGGTTGCAGGCCAGAAGACCTCCAGGCCTTCGGCCGTCACCTTGACGTAATATTCCAGCTCGACATCCTTTGCCGGACAGGTCACGGTGAAAACGCCGCGGCCCAGCCGGGTCAACGGCATGGATTGGTAACGGCCCTTGCCCATATCCCTCCAGAAGAGATTCACTTCGGCGGGCGCTCCCCTGGTCAGCACTTCAACCTTGAGCTTGAGCCTTTCCCCGGGCTCGAGGCTCGTCCTCTGGGCCGTGACGAAGACGCGCGGCGGTCCGTCATAAGCCGCGGCAAGCCGCGCCTCCGCCGGGAGCTCCCTGCCCAGGACCCGGGCCAGTTCATCCCCCGGCTTGTCGAAGGCCGCGGGTAGGATATGAGACTCCCAGTTCATGATGGTCCCCATCTCGCCGGTGTTGCTGACCGTAGCCAGGAGGCATCCGTAGATCTTCTTCAGCGAGGCCGCCATCCTGACGCGCACGGGAAGCGCCGTAGCTTCGGCCAGCTTCGTCCGCGACGCCCCGTCTTTTTCCGAGTTGGCCTTTTCCATCGCCGCGTTATATTCCCTCCACAGGCAGGTGAAGAGCGCAACTTCGCGCATATACTCGAAAGTCTTCAGCCAGTAGTCGAACCGCTCTTGGCATCCCTTGCCTGTGACCATGGCTCCGAGGGCCGCGAACTCGTCCACAAAAGAGTAATCCCTGAGGATCTCCTCAGATGACCTCGGGTTGGGAACGATCCCGCCCGGTCCGTTCGTCCAGACCACGGGAATAGGCAGTCTGCCGTCCATCCTCGAGAAGATCGCGGCGGCTTCCTCCGCGGCGGCCTTTCCGAACTGGTTCTCCGCCCAGTCCCGATAGAAGTCGAGCGCCGGGAGGTGGCGCGGCGTCTCCGGCCAGTCCGCTTCATAGTCGAGGACCGCCGGCCCGCCGCAGTTGATCTTTTTCCGGAAGCCTATGCCCTCGATGCCGATCCCGGCCAGCGATGGATATTGGATCCGGTCGGCGAATTCGATGGACAGCCGTCCGTCCGTCACCGCGATGTTCTGGAACGTCATGTCAAAGGCCCTGAACCGTCCGACCCGGGCAAAAATGTCGACGGCCTCGGCCGCTTTCTTTCCCTGGAGCAGGATGTCGAACACCCGCCCGCCTTTCTTGTCGATCTCGCCCTCGCAAAACTTGAGGTTCACCACGTAAGTCCCATCAGGAACGGGAATATAATAGGCGAATACCCTGTCCCGGACATCCCTATAGACGGCCTCTTCCGCCGTGCCCTGGATCTTCTTATCTTGAAACGCAACGTATTGTCCGGTGATGGGCCCCGTCTCATCCATGAGATTCCGGGGAAGCTCGTTCCAGCTCTGATCCCAGGCCGCCCGGGCCAGGGCCAGAACGTTTCCGGAGAGGACTCGCGTCCTCCAGTGGATACCGAGGAGGCCGTCACAACCGTACCTCAGCGCGTCGGCCGCGTCGCGTCTCATCCGGCCAGCCCAAAGCTGCGGGGAGGTCAACGAAGGGTCGTCCTCCATCCAGGGGATGGCCCACTTGGATCGTCCCGCGATGCGGGCGAAGCCGGGGTCGACAGGCGCCTTCCCCACTTCACGATTGATGGTGCTTACGGCCATGGATTTCGGCAGGACCTGGTCGAACAAGGTCCGGCTTGACGGCGGCCCGAGGACCCAGCCGCAAGTGGCCAGGCCGAAGGGAACGCCCGACTCCCGGTGGGCCGCGACCGCCTGCTCGAGGTCCGAGACCACGGCCTTGATCCGATCGGGCGAAGCGTCGCTCCAGGTCCAGCTTTCGTCCGTCCAAAGCCAGTAGGTATCGATGGGATAGGCGGCCGCGATGCGGCTGAAGATCCCCCTGTAAAGCTCACGGACCACGGCCGGATCCTTAGGATCTTTGCCCTCATCCCGGAGCCTCTGCCGGACGGGCTCGGGCACGGTCAGGGCTGTTTCCGTTCCGACGCACGTTTTCACGCCCAGGGCCCGGGCGAACCCGAAGGCGTCCTTGAAGACCGCGGCCGCCCGGTTGAACACGGCGTTGGAAGCGTCAGGGGTCTTCGGCTCCGGGACCATCCCTTCCATGACGTCGTTGCCGTAATCGTCGCGTTCAAAGAGCATGGAAGCGCCGAAATGGTAATCTCCTGTCCTCCTGGGTTCGTAGCCCCAGTTCCCGCGCAGGCTGTTCTGATAACTCGAGGGGTAGCTGGATGTTACGACGCCGTCGGCTTGGCTATCCCCGGAGCGGCCGATCCAGACCGTCGGCTCCGCATTCGGCCCTTTCTCCGGGTAGGTGTGAAGGCCGAAGAAGTTCATCCGCAGCTTCGGAAGCTGGCCGAGAATGGCCTTGTAGTTATCGACGTCCCACCAATCCGGCCCCTCCGGGAAATCGTGAAAAGGTTGGATGCCCCGGACGGCGAAGAGCGGACGGCCGGTTTCGTCGAGGTCCGGCATGGAAAACCTGATCCTCTCATCGGGCACGACGTCGCCCTCGAGGTAGAAACGGATCCCCAGCTTCTCGAGAAACATATACGTCCCATAGAGGACCCCCGGCCCGTCGCCGCCCGCGATGACCACGGACTTTCCGCTATCCCGAGAGACAGTTTTCAGGCGATATTCTTCGGGTCCGAGCCCGGAGATGCCGGAGAACGGCCGGCCTGTGCCTGCCAAGATGATCGCATTATCATGAGCCTCCTCCAATTTTTGTTTCACCAGGACGGAGGGGAGATCTCCCGTTCGGAGGTAGATGTAACGTTTAAGCTCCGCCGCCGCGTAGCGTTCAAGGGATGAGGCGTCCTTCGCGATCACGATCGAAAGGGATTTCGCCTTTGGACCGCAGGCCATGACGCCCCCAGTCAGAGCCACTAGAAATAGATCGAAAAATGCACGTTGAAGCCTGGAAGACATCGCCGCCTCCTTCATTTCCCCTAATTCTATTATAACCCAAAATTGCCGATAGGATTCTTTCTTCTCAATCGAAGAGACGAAGAAGATCCCCCGGTAAAGCGAGAAGGACCGAGGCCCCACCGGCCTTGAGGTTCGCGGCGTCGCGGAAGCCCCAGAGCGCCCCCGCCGGGTACATACCCGCCGCCCGGGCGGTTTTCATATCGATGTCCGTGTCCCCGACGAAGACGAACTCGGCCGGAGGAACGTCCATCTCGGAGGCGATCCGCAGGGCCGCCGACGGATCCGGTTTGAACGGCACGCCGGGGAGCGCTCCCAGAACGACATCGAAATCAAACGGGAGGAGCTCCCGGATCATGGTTTCCGTAAAGGGATGGGATTTGTTCGAGAGGACGGCGCTTCGGACGCCCCGGGCCTTTAATCCATCCAGAAGCTCCGGAACGCCCGGATAGGGCCGGCTGTGGTCCCCCCACGCCCGGCCGTACGCCTCCCTGTACTCCTGGACGATCTCCCCGACAAGAGCCTCATCACCGAACCCGCCCGGCAGGGCCCTCATGACGAGGACCTCCATACCGTCCCCGACCATCCGCATGCAGTCCGCGATCGAGAAAGGCGAGAAACCGCGCCTGCCGAACACGAGGTTCATGGTCAGGGCAATGTCTTCGATGGTGTCGAGGAGGGTCCCGTCCAGGTCGAAGATGACCGATGAAAACCGCATAGGACGATCAGATGTTCGACGCCTTCTCCAGCCGCTTCATGATCGAGAAGATGAAGGTCGCCGAGAGCAGACAAGCCACAACTAGGATCAGCCATAGAAGCCACAGCGGGAGGGCCATCCACAGCCCACCCATAAGCCCGACGAGGAGGATGCCGATGCCGGTGGCTGCGAACCACCCGCCCTGCATGAGACCTTTGTATTTGGGCGGGGCAACCCTGGAAACGAAGGAGATGCCGATAGGGCTCAAAAAAAGCTCGGCGATCGTCAGCAGAAAATAGGTCGAGATCAGCCAGGTGACCGAAACCTGCGAAGCGGGAGGGGCAACCTGGCCGCCGAGTGACTTTGGGCTGGGAAGGCCCACGGAGCCGACGACGAGAATAGCGAAAGCCAGTGCCGTCAGCAGCATGCCGAAGCCGATTTTCCTAGGGGATGAAGGTTCCTTGCCCTTCCTGTTCATGGTGCTGAAGATACCGATGAGAATGGGCGTCAGGGCGACGATGAAGAACGGGTTGAAATGCTGGAACCGCTGCGGCTGGAAGGGGTTGATGTCCATGTAGCCGCGATAACGCAGATAAGCCAGAACGGCGAAACCGGCGAAGGCCACGCCGCCGATGGCTCTGGACAGGGAGCTCGATTTCTTCTTCAGCAGGAAAACCAGCCCGATGGCTGATAGAAAGACAGTTAGGAGCCCGGTTAGGTCGAACCAGAGGTTCGTCAGCTTGCCGACCGCGGGCACGGTATAATCGCGGGCGAAATACGTCATGGTGACAGCGCTCTCCTGGAAGGCCATCCAAAAGAAGATGACGACAAAAAAGACCAGGCCAAGCACGACGAGCCGTTCCTTGGTTTCCTGTGGGGTCAGCTCCACCATCTGGCCGCGGAGAGCCTCGGACTTCGACTTCTGTTTTTCGCTGAGGTCGGCATGGCTGTAGTACTTCCGGAAACCCCAGAAGATCAGCATGGAAATGATCAGGCTGAGGCAGGCCACTCCGAAACCGTAATGGTAGGACTTGCTGAGGGCGTTGAGATATTGTTCGGAAAAAGTCTTGAGGGTTCCGAGCGTCACGCCCATGTCCTGGCTTTGGGCGATCGTCAGGTAGGCAGAGGCATCCGCCAGCTTCTCTTTGACAAAATCGTTAGCCAGCGCTGGAATCCTCGCGTCATAGAAATAATGGGACAAGGACAGGACCCAATTGACCACCTTTTCCGAGGCCGTCGGCGCGAACATGGCGCCGACATTGATGCCCATATAAAAAATACTGAAAGCCCTGTCCCGGAGGGGGCTGTATTTGGGATCGTCATAGAGGTTCCCGACCAGCGCCTGCAGGTTCCCTTTGAAAAGACCGGTTCCCATGGCGATGACGGCCAAGGCGCCGATAACGAGGGGAAAACCGGTGGCCATCTTGGACGGAAGCGCCAGAAGGGCATAGCCGAGGAACATCGTCACGAGGCCGATGCTGACGGTTTTTCCGTAGCCGAGGACCTTATCGGCCAGTAAGCCGCCGAGGAGCGGCAGAAAATAGACGCAGGACACGAACACGGAATAGATGAGGGCCGCGCCGCCGGTGCTCAGACCGTACTTCGCCTGGAGGAACAGGACGAAGATGCTGATCATCGTGTAGAAGCCGAAGCGCTCGCCCATGTTGGCCAAAAAAGCGACGAACAGTCCCTTGGGATGCCCTTTAAACATCATGCACCACCCTTAAACAAAGATTTGAAATGGCAGGAAACGGTCTCAACGGAGCCCTATTATAAGACAAGCGCCGGGATTTTTCACCTGATTTGTAAAGTACGATTTCACGTTCGGATGATATCCAGAAAAAGCGATTTCACGCGGTTCTCGAGGGCGTTCCTGAAGGCCTCGATGGTTTCGGCGGAGGTGTCCTTCATGTGGTCCTTGACGAACATGGGCTCGCCGACGTTGATCTTGACGGTCCCGGGGACAGGAAACGGGAGGTGGGTCCCGAACATGGCCAGGGGGGTCACGGGGACCGAGATGCGCTCTCCCTGATAAAGATCAAAGGCCATGAGCGAGGCGCCGCGCCTGAAGCGCTTGACATAGGGGTTGGCGTCCTTGGGGTCGATGCGGCCGCGCCCTTGGAGGGCGATGATGGCCCGGCCCTTCTTGAGGTAGTCTTCGCACTTCTTAATGGCCTCGGCCCGGCCGCCATCCAGGTCCACAGGGATACTTCCGACCCTGGCAATGTTGGACGAGATGTAGTTGACGACCAGGGCGTAGAACGGATTGAGGAGGAGGTGGAGGACGAGGCCAAAGCCCTTCAGGTGCCGATGGAGGTGCTCGCGGACGAGGAAGCTGAAATCACCCTTGTTGAAGATCATCTTGTTGGCCGTGAAGAAGATGGGGCGGGGCACAATCTTGAACAGCAGGCCAACGTCCTTTTGGCTCCCGATGTGGTTCCCGACAATGATGTTGGGGCCCTGGAGGACGAAGTTCTCCCCTCCCCGGACCTCGATTCTCTTGGGAAAAAGGGCAAGGTTGGTCAGGCGCAGGACGCCCTTTTCCAGCCGCTTCAGCTCGCTTTCAAACCTGGTCATGATTTGGGAAGTTCATTGTATGAGCCCGTGCGGGCCTTGTCAATCGCCGCGAAGAGTGATAATTTATAGCATCTCAATGAACGGCCGGGAGGACACCATGATCACGCTCATAAAAAACGGGCAGGTCTTCGCACCGGAGCCTCTGGGCGTTAAGGATGTCCTGATCGCCGGGGGGAGGCTCGCCGCCGTCCGGGGGCCCGGGTCGGTCCGGGTGAGCGGGACGGACATGACGACGATCGACGCCTCCGGAAAATATGTCGTTCCGGGTCTCATCGACACGCACGTCCACATCCTGGGGGGAGGGGGCGAAGGCGGGCCGGCCACGAGGGCCCCCGAGATCCGGGTCGAGGACATCATCGGGAGCGGCGTCACGACGCTCGTCGGCTGCCTCGGCACCGACGGCACTACTCGGCACATGGAGTCCCTCCTGGCCAAGGCCCGCGGGCTCGAGGCCGAGGGGATCTCGACCTTCATCTACTCCGGCTCCTATGAGGTCCCTGTTCGGACATTCACGGGGAGCGTCCGGACGGACCTCATCCTCATCGACAAGGTCATCGGCGCCGGAGAGATCGCCGTTTCCGACCATCGCTCCTCTCAACCGACGTTCGAGGAGTTCGCCCGGCTGGCAGCCGAATGCCGGGTCGGGGGGATGCTCGGCGGCAAGGCGGGCATCCTCCACTGCCACCTCGGGGACGGGCCGCGAAAGCTGGACTACTTCTTCCGGCTCATCGGGGAGACGGAAATCCCGCCGACCCAGGTCATGCCCACCCACATCAACCGCAATCGCGAGCTCTTCGAGGAAGGCATCCGGTGGATCAAGGCGGGAGGATTCGTCGACCTAACGACCGGTCCCGACCCCGATCCCGCTAAGGAACCCGATGTCTCCATCGAAGACTGCGCCCGCCTCTTCCAAGAGAACGGAGTGCCGGTGGACCGCTGGACGGTGAGCTCGGATTCGAACGGCAGCTTCCCGATCTTCGATAAGAGCTGCAAGCTCGTCGCCTTGACCATCGCCTCGCAGAAGGACCTCTTCCGGAAGTTCCTCGACGTCGTCCGGAAAGGCCTCTTGAAGCTCGAGGACGCGCTCCGGCCGTTTGCGACGAACGCCGCCGACTTCTATAAGCTCGCCCGTAAAGGCCGGATCGCCGAGGGCCTGGACGCGGACGTCCTCATCCTGAACGAAAACCTGGAGCTCGACACGGTCATCGCCGGAGGCCGCCGAATGATGGAGAACGGTAAGGTCATCGCCCGGGGAACGTTCAGCGCCTGACCCCGGGAAAAGGATCATGGAAGAGCTGAAAACGCCGGACGGCCGGGCCCCGCAGCGCCCGAGTTTCGCCGTCGCCCTCGTTCCCCTCGTCCTCATGGGGCTCCTCCTCGGCATCGGGTACGGGATCTACAAGATCAAACCCCAGGTCCTCCTCGTGGTCGCCGCCTTCCTCACGGGCTGCGTGGGGTTCCTCCTGCGCTTCTCCTGGAAGGACATGGAGCGGGGCATCGTAGACAGCATCCACAAGGCGATGCCGGCCATCCTGATCATGCTCTGCGTCGGAGTCCTCATCGGCGCCTGGATCTCCTGCGGGACGATCCCCATGGTCATCTATTATGGGCTGAAGCTCATCTCACCCAAGTTCTTCCTGGTGACGGCATGTCTGGTCTGCACGATCACCTCGCTGGCCACCGGGACTTCGTGGGGGACCATAGGGACCCTCGGTGTCGCCTTTATCGGGATCGCCATGGGGCTGGGAGTCCCGCTGGGGCCCGCGGCCGGGGCCATCGTCGCCGGCGCCTACTTCGGGGACAAGATGTCCCCCCTATCGGACATCCCCAACCTCGCCTCGGTCACGGCCGGAGCCAACCTCTTCGACCACATCCGGCATATGCTCTGGTCGGGCGGACCCGCCTGGCTGGCCGGCCTCGTCCTCTATCTCTTCGCCGGGCTGCGATACGGCGGCGAAGCCGTCCGGTCCGACGCGCTCGTCCTCATCACCGACACGCTCCGCGGGAGCTTCCGGTTCCACGTCCTGCTCCTGCTCCCGATGCTCATCGTCTTCGCCTTCGCCGTCGCCAAGAA
>CAZSMW010000464.1:0-4402 GCA_964607985.1 uncultured Eubacteriales bacterium | reverse complement strand
ACTCTTGAGGTCCCGGATCCGGAGTGTCGGCCTCTTCCCTTCGTAGAGGTCGAGCGGGTCGCCCTCGGGACTGAATCCGAGCGCGTCGATGAGCATCCGGGCCTTCTCCCCGTCGCCGATGTCCGCCACCTGCTCCATGTCCTCGAGCCCCTGAAAGTAGCGGAGGACCTGCCGCGTCCGCCGCGGTTCGAGCGAGTCGAAGACCCCGGCCCGAATAAGCGCCAGGAGTTCGCTCTTCGAAAGGCTCACCCGCTCGAGGAAGTTCTCGACCGACCCGAACTTTCCTCCCTCCGTCCTCTCCTCGAGGACCTTCCCGACGGTCTTCGCCGCCAACCTCTTGATGGACGTGAACCCGACACGGATCGCCCCGTCTTCCACCTCGAACCCTTGCCCGCTTCTGTTCGCGTCCGGGCCGAGGATCCGGATCCCCTGCCGCTTGGCCTCTTCGACGTATTCCTCGAGGCCGTAATAGCCGCCGCCCGCGTTGAGCACGGCCGCGAGGTACGGCACTGTGTGATGCGTCTTGAGATAGACGGCCTGGTAGGCCATGTTGGCGTAGGAGGCGCTATGGGCCTTGTTGAAGGCGTAGGACGAGAACTTCTCCATGGTCTGCCAGAGTTTTTCGACCTCCCCGGCCGCGTAGCCGCGCTCCTTCGCCTCCCGGACGAACCGCTCCCGGAGGGCCGGGTCGCCCTCCTTCTTCCTGAGGCTCCGTCGAAGGAGATCGCCCTCCTCGGGAGGCATTCCGGCCACCCGTTCGGCGATCTGCATGACCTGCTCCTCGTAGAGCAGGATGCCGCCCGTCTCGGGAAGGACCTTCTCGAGGAAAGGGTCTCGCGACGCGGCCCTACCCTCACGGCCGCGGAGGAGGGCCTCCTTCATCCCGCTTTCGGTCGGTCCAGGCCGGATGATGGCCAGGGCCTGAGTCAGCTCGAAAACGGTCCGCGGCTTCATCCGGCGCAGGAGGTTCATCATGGCCGGGCTCTCCACCTGGAAGCAGCCGATCGTCCGCGCTTCGCCGAGTATCCTGTAGACCGCGGCGTCCCCCGGGGGGATTCCCCGGATCCCGAGCTTCTCCTTCGTCTCCGAGATCGCGGCCAGACCCCTTACAGAGAGGAGGTCGAGCTTGATGAGCCGGAGGTCCTCGACAACATCCTTGTCGAAGTGGCACATCAGGAGCCCCTTGGCCGATTCCTCGAGCGGCAGGTAGCGTTCGACCGGCGCGGGTGTCAGGATGACCCCGCCCACGTGGAGCGAGATCTCGGCGTAGACGTGGTCCAGCTCGGCGGCCAGCTTCCAGACATCGAGGTAGCCCGAGGCGGGCGCGTCCCGCCTCAGAAAATCGGGCTCCGCGAAGAACGGGACGCCCTTCGTCATGGAGCGAGCTTCGTCCGGCGGGACGCCGAAGGCTCGGGCGGTCTCGTAGAGGGCGGAGCGGGCGCCGAAGTTCTTTAGGCTGCAGACGAAGGCTGCCCCCGTCCCGCCGCGGCCGTACCTCTCGAGGACATAGGCCAGGACCTCGTCCCGGCGCCGCGAGTCGAAGTCGATATCGATATCGGGCGGGTCGGGCCGGCCCTTGTTCAGGAAGCGCTCGAAGTAGAGATCGAACTCGATGGGGCTGACGTGAGAGACGCCGAGGAGGTAGGCCAGGTAGGATGAGGCGCCGGAGCCGCGCAGGTTGTGGAGAATGCCGCGGCGCCGGGCGAACTCGACGACGTCGTGAACGATGAGGAAGTACGGCCCGAAGCCGGAGCTTTCGACGACGCCAAGTTCGCGGCGGGCCCGCTGGCGTTCCTTCCAGGAGAGGTCCTTGGCCGCGGTCAGCCGGGCCATGACCGTCTCACGCAGGGTCTTGGGGAAAATGTTCGTGGGAAGGTGCGGCACGATGTCCTCGAAGGCGAAGGCGCATCTCTCGGCCGCCTCGAACGTGCGCTTGAGGGCCTCCTTCGCTTCCGCGCCGAACCGCCGGACGGCCACAGCCTCCTGGTCCGGGCCGAAGAGCCCGATCTTGGGAGCGAGCTTTTCGCGTTCCGGCGGGAAAGGGACCTTCTTCTCGATAGCGTGAAGGAGGATGAGCCGCTCCGGGCTCACCGTGAACTTGAGCGGGTTGGCCCAGACGAGGGGCAGGCCGGACGAGCGGGCCATGGCGGACGCGGTCCGGAAGTTCGAGAAGTCGGCGCCTATGTAGAGGTCGCCGGAAGCACGCAGGACTTCGGGAAGGCCGATCTCATCAATCCCGTCCGCCGCGACCGCGTCTCCTCCCCCGCCGCCTTTTCTCCCGTTCACGCTCCCGGCACCGGACCCGGCACTTCGCTTCTCTCCGTTTCTGCCGTCTGGAACGCTCCTCCCGCCGGCGCCGGGCCCGCCGTTCGCCCCTGCCCCGTTTCCTCCGGGAAGGTATAGGGTGACCAGCCCGTCGGCGCGGCGGACCTCCTTCCGGTTGAAGGCCTCCATCAGGTTCCAGTAACCCTCCCGGTTCTTCACCAGGAATACGAATCGTCTTCCCCCGATCTCAAGTTCACAGCCGAAAACAGGTTTGATCCCCGCCCCGGTCGCGGCCCTCTTCCATTTCCCCCAGCCGTAGAAATTGCCGATGTCCGTCAGGACCGCCGCCGTGAGCCCCCTCTCCGCTGCCCAGGACGCGGCCTCCGCGACGGTCAAACCGCCCTTACCCTTGCTGAAAACGGAATGCACGCGCAGGGGAACGAACATGATCACATCCTCTCCCCACCTTCGAGTGTCGATACATCTATCATGGTCATCACGACAAAAGTGGAATCCCTCGCTTACTTCGTCAGGGAGGCGGTCTTGAGGACGAAGCCCCGCCGCGGCTCGAAGTCATAGACCGAATCGAGCATCCTCTCCCGCACAGTGAGCACGGAGCCGAAGCCGTACTTGCCGCGCACCCGGTCGATGGCCTGCCCCAGCCGCTCCTGGCGCTCGGAGTACGGTTCGAAAAGGGCGAGCGGCCGCGACTTGACTAGCTCCGCGGCCTTGACGCCGACGAGCCGGAGGGCCAGCCGCGACGAGGCGAAGAGCTCCCGGAAGAGCTCCTCCGCGATCTTGTAGATCTTCCCCATCTCCTGGAGCGGCATGACGACGAGCCTGCGCTTGATCTCGGTCCGGAAGTCCGAATAACGGGCCTTGACCTCGATGACATGGGCGTAAAGATGGTCTTCGCGCAAGGCCAGGGTCAGCCGGTCACAGAGGTAGGCCAGGTGGGCCAGGAGCAGGCGCTCGTCCCAGAGGTCCTGGAGAAAGGTCGTCTCTCGGGAGACCGACTTGGGCTCGGAGCGCGTGACGATGGGTCGGGCGTCGATGCCGCGCGATTGGAGGTAGATCTCCTCACCGCCCATGCCGAAGAGCGAGCGGAGGGTCGGCCGCGACAGGCCCCAGAGGTCGCCGATCCTCTGGACATTGAGCATGCGCAGGACGACCTGGGCCTTAGGTCCGATGCCCGGGAGGTCCGAAATGTCCAGGCCGCGCAGGAACTCCTCCTCCCCGCCCGCCGGGACCTCGAAGAACCCGGCCGGCTTGGCCATCCGCGTGGCCAGTTTGGCCATGACCTTGTTCGGGGCCGCCCCCACGGAAACCGTGATCCCCAGTTCCTTCTCCACCCGGCGCTTCATGTCTCTGGCCGCCGCGGTGAACGAAGGATAGAGCGGTCGGCAGCGCGTCAGATCGAGGTAGGCCTCGTCGAGAGATGCCTCCTCGACGTCGGGCGTGTAGGTGTGGAGGACACGGAAGAACTTCTCGGAGAACGCTTCGTAGACCCGGTAGTTGCCGCGGACGAAGGACCCCTGCGGGCAGAGCTGGTAGCACTTGCACAGAGGCATGCCGGAACGGACGCCGTACTTCCGCGCCTCGTAGGAGCAGGTCGAGGCCACGCCGCGTTCGTGGGGCAGGCCGCCGACGATGACCGGCTTGCCCTTGAGGGACGGGTCGAGGAGGACCTCGACGGACGCGAAGAACGCGTCGATATCGACGTGGACGACGTAGCGGCGGTTCATGCTTCTTGTCTAGCCTGTCTAGCTTGTCTAACTAATACAAACGCATTAAATAGTTTGACATCCGACTTTAAGCGGCCTGAAGCCGCCCTCTCTCCCCCGGCCCCCGGGAAACCAGTCCCGTCGGTTCCCCCCGTCGAAAAAGCCGACGGGTCCCCCCTCCGCTACGGGGGCTTGAGGACGGCATTCAGTGCCCTTCATACGTTGTAACTTTTTTTATTGCGTTCATATTAGTATTTTCTCAGCACCCCGATGACCCGACCGAGGACCTTTCCCCCGCTGACCTCGATGGGCTGGAAGGCAGGGTTCTCGGGCATGAGGAAGATTTTGCCGTCCTCCTTCCGAAGCCTCTTCAACGTCACCGACCCGTCCTCGAGGAGGGCGACGACCATCTC
>CAZSMW010000463.1:0-3680 GCA_964607985.1 uncultured Eubacteriales bacterium | reverse complement strand
CGTTCATCGAGCGGGCGCGGAGCCTGCCGGTCACGCTCTACGGCGGGGCGGAGGTCCATATCCACCCCGGCATGGGCCGGACCGTCAAGGAGCACGGGCTGACCGTCAATGGCTCGCGCTACGCGTTCATCGAATTCCCGGCCGAGCAGGTCCCCGCAGGGGCGCGTGACCTCCTCTTCGAGATGACGCTCATCGGGATCGTCCCGATCATCAGCCACCCGGAGCGGAACTCCGTCTTCGCCAACCGGCCCGGGGTGCTGTACGAGCTCGTAAGCATGGGGGCGCTGGGTCAGGTGACGGCCCAGAGCCTGACCGGGGACTTCGGCCGCAGGACCCGCGACGCCGCGGAGCGGCTGATGAGGCTCAACCTCGTCCACCTCATCGCGAGCGACGCCCACGATGAGGCGCGGCCGCCCGAGCTCGCCCGGGCCGTGAAGAAGGCGGCCAAGATCGTGGGGGAGGAGAAGGCGCGGGCCATGGTGACGGACGTCCCGGCCGCCATCGTCGAGGACCGGGAAGTCCCGGACCTCGGAGAGCCGGTCGATCCGGGGCGGAAAAAATCCTTGCATTTTTAGTTTTCGGGGTATAAGATTTTGAGTGGCGGTGGAGGGAACCGATGAAGAAAAGAATTTTCCTGAGCGCGGCGATACTTCTGGCGGTGGGCGTGTTCGCGGCGGCGGCCGCGCCGGCCGACCTCGGGGCTTTGTCCGGCAGTGTCGTGGGTGAGGATATGACGACGCCTCTCGCCGGGGCCGTCGTCCGCGTCGTCAACGTGGCCGACGGGCGGGAATACGTGAGCCGGCCGAGCGGGCCGAACGGGCTTTTCGAGCTGTCCGGGATCGCGGAAGGGCGGTACGCCGTGACCGTCATCTCGGGGGGGGCCTCGTTCACGCTCGAGGAGAGGCTCTACGTCAAGGGCCGCGAGAACGGGGAACTGCGCATGGGTCTCGGCCGCGACAGAGACAGGGGCGCCGGGACCGCCGAATCCATCATCGGCGAGCAGATGGGCAGCGTCACCCTGGACTGCATCAACCCCCCGAAGCCGCCCAAGCCGCCCAAATCGAAGCATAATGGTAACGATCACGAAAACGATTGAGCGCCTGGCTGCTTAATTTCCTTTAATTCCTGTCCTTAATCTACGATGATCTCGACTGTCATATTTTGGGGCCTGTGCGCCGTTCTGGTCCTCATCCCTCTGCCGTTCGGCGGGGATGTGCCTTGGGCGGTGTTCGCCTTCGAGCTCGCAGTCTTTACGCTGACGGGGCTCCATTTGGTGAGCCGGCACCTGGGGTCGAAGCGCGAGGAGGACGCTGAGGAAAGCACCGCCGGAGCGCGTTTCCCCTTCTTCCTGAAGCTCTTCCTTGGGGTCTTCCTCGCCGTCTCGGCCCTCCAGTTCATCCCGCTCCCGCCGGCCGTCCTGAAGGCCCTTTCCCCGCGGACCGCCGCTCTTTACCGAGACATGGGAGCCGAGGGCTGGCGGTCCATCTCCCTCGCCCCGGCCCTGTCGTTCTCGGAGCTTGTCCACGTCCTGTTCTACGGGACCTTCGGCTTCCTTGTATATCGCCACGTCAGGACGCGACGGCGCCTCGAGACATTCGCCCTGACTCTCCTGGCCGTCGGCGTCTTCGAGTCGTTCTACGGGCTGGCGGAGCTGTTCGGCGGGAGCCAGAGGATATTCGGCTTCCAGCGCGACTACCACCTCGGCTCGGCCACCGGAACGTTCATCAACCGCGACCATTTCGCCGGTCTCCTAGAGATGCTCTTCGCCCTGGCCTTGGGCTACCTGCTGGCCAAGGCGGACTTCTTCGGCATGCGGCGGGAGCTCGGCCTCCGGGAAAAGATCCTCTGGTTCGCCCAGGAAAAGCTCCAGCGGGCGCTCCTCTGCGGCATCGTGGCCGTCGTCATCGGGCTGGGCATCGTCTTCTCCCGGTCCCGGTCTGGCATCTTCATCTTCTTCGCGACCATCGTCCTCGCGGCCGCGGCCGTTTCGGCGGGCGGGCAGGCGAGGAGATCGGCTCGGATCGTCCGGACGGTGGCCGTCATGGTCGTGTTCGCGGCCGTGGCGGTCGGCGTCAAGCCGGTCGTCGAACGCTTCACGAAGGAGAACATGGCCCGGGACGCTCGGTTCGGCTACTATGCCAACACCTTGAAATACCTCCACGCCTTTCCCGCCGGGACGGGATTGAGGACGTTCGCCCAGGCCTATCCCATGTTCGAGACCCGGTATGAGCCGGGCCTGCTCGACCACGCCCACAACGATTACCTCGAGGTCCTGGCCGAGGGAGGCGTCGTCGGGGGCGGGGCGCTCATCCTGTTCGCCGCGATGGGCGTCGTCTGGATCTTCCTGCGGTGGCTGAGGCGGCGGGACCCACTCGCCCGCGGCATCGCGCTCGGGGCGTTCCTCGGGGTCGTGGCGCTCCTCCTCCACAGCTTCACCGACTTCAACCTGAGGATCCCGGCCAACGCTGCTTTCTTCGTGGCTCTCTTCGCCCTGGCGGCCCGGGCGCTGGAGGTACGGGAATGAACGCGGCGGCGAGGGGGGGGAGAGGGGCGCGCTGGGTCGCCGCGGTCGCGGCCGGCGCCGGGCTTGTGGTTCTCATGGCTTTCGCGGCCCGGGATTACATCGGGGCGCGCTATTACGAGGATTATTACGCGGCGCGGGGGAACGTCCGGAGCATCCAGAGCGGGCTGTCCGAGCTCGAGGGGCTCCTGCGGCAGGCCGTCCGGTTCGCGCCCCGGCGCGCCTATCTCGAGGCCCTGGGGAGTCTCTACCTCGACGCGGCCCTGGCCGAGAACCAGTACGGGAGCCCGGAGAAGCGCGACGCGCTCCTTGATGAGGCGCGGGACGTTCTGCTGAGGGAGATCGGGAAATACCCGGCCGCGGCCTTCGGTTACTACAACCTGGGCCGCGTCTACATGCTTTATAACCACCCTCTCCTGACCTATGCGGCCAGGGGCAGGGACTATTTCCGGAAGGCGCTCGCGCTCCAGCCCGCGGACGAGTTCATGAACGTTAACGCCCTCACGCTATTCCTGGGCCAGTGGGCCCTGCTCGACGGCGGGGAAAAAGAAGACGCGTGGCGGCGGCTGGGGGATACGCTCGAGCGCAACGAAGGGTTTCTTCGCAAAGTCCGGGGCCTATGGAAGCAGAGCTACGGAAATCTCGACCGGCTAAAAGAAATCTACGCAGAGAATCCCGACCTGGCTCCGCGATTGAATAAATACGCTGACTGAGGCGGGCGTGAATTTGCTGGGATGATCACTTCCCCGGCGGATTGGCCGCCTTCTGGAACCTCCCCTGGACCTCCCGGAAGCGCTTGAGGAGCGTTTCTGAAGGGGCTGCGGTAGCCATGTGTTCTTCCAGATTCAAGCGGTGGATCTCGTCGAGGTCGGCCTTGCACTTGTCGACGTTCTTCAGCTCGTAGTGCCCGACGGCCAGGTACATGTAGCACTCGAGAAGGCGCGGCAGATTATCGAGGTAGCCGAAGAAGGCGATCTCGAAGTCCTCGACGGCCTCTTGGATGTTGCCGATCTCGAAGGCATCCTTCCCATCTTCGTATAGCCTCCGGTAGAACGGGTCTTCGTCGTCGGCCTGGATTGGCGGTTTGACCTGGGCCGCCTCAGTCTGTTGCGGCGAACAGGCCGGTAGGCTGGGTGCCGGCCAAAGGGAAAACGCAATA
>CAZSMW010000462.1:0-12704 GCA_964607985.1 uncultured Eubacteriales bacterium | reverse complement strand
CCCGCTCGCTCTCGCGAACACTCTCCTCTCCCCACGTCGTTTCGAGCAGCCTATGACTCCTCAACCCCTCTCCGCTTGGGTAAGATTTTTAAATGGCAAGATGATACCCTCTACGGTAAGGTTTTTAAATGGCTTGACAGGTCATCCAAAATTGTTGGCTGGACGCATGTCGGAATTCCGGGTATCACCCGAATTCGGCGCTATCGCTTGAGAAGAAAGAATCCTATCCGCAATTTAGGGAAAACCCTTTTGTTGACAGCGCAGGACGGGGTGAGTAAAGTTAAAGCAAGCTTGATTTCGGTGCTTTCTTCGTAAAGGAGGTCAAGGATGAAATCTAGGAAGGGGATAGGGATGATCTTGATGGCGGGCTTGTTGGTCCTGCCGAAGGCGGTCCCGGCACAAACGGAAGAAGCGACCAGGATCTTCAGCCAGAACAGCCCGGGCGCTGTCATGCTCATCGTTTATGGCGAGGACAAGCAGGAACTCGCCAAGGGCACGGCGTTCGCGGTCGCTGAAGATGTGGTGGCCGCGAGCTTCCATCTCGTCGGCCGGGCCTTTGACGCCGACGCGATCACCGCGAAGGGCAAGAAGATCAAAGTCGAGGGGATCGTGGCCGTCTCCAAGCCCTACGATATCGCCTTTCTGAAGCTAAAGGGCAAGATCCAGGCCCTGGCTACGGGCGACCCGGAAGGGCTTGTTCAGGGCGCCAGGATATTCGCGATCGGTGCTAATGAAACCGGTCAACTTATGCCTTCTGAAGGAACCATCCGGAAATTCCTTGAGCTTGCGCCGGACCAGAAATTCATGGAAGTTTCCCTGGCCATCTCTGACTCCTTCACGGGCGCTCCGGTTTTCGACATTAACGGCAAAGTCGTGGGCATGGTCATGGTGATGCTCAAGGGATTGCGGTGCGTCATTCCGTCGAATCTTTTCCGGAACTTGACCCAGGCGGGCAAGATCGTCTCACTCAAGGATTCCGCTCGCGAGGATTATTTCTCCTCCCTCGAAGGGGCTTACCTGGCCGGCCGGCTGGCGGCCATGATGGACGAGTTGACGACGGCCCGCGCCTATCTTGAAACAGCCATCAAGATCGATCCGACCTTGATCGTCGCTCATGGCCTCCTGGCTGATGTCTATTCCGCGCAAAGGGACTATAACGCAGCTGCCACGGCTTACCAAAAGGTCATTGAACTGGACCCCAAGCGTGTCGACGCCCACCATGGCCTCGGGTCGCTTTACCTCAGGATGCAGCGTTTCAGCGACGCCATCGGACCTCTGGAAAAGGCCGTCGCCTTGGACCCGAACCGGATGGAGGCCTATAACGACCTCGGTACCGCACGCGTGGAGGTTAAGGACTTCGCTCAAGCTGCGGGGGCTTACGAGAAATATATCAATCTGAATCCGGGGAATCCTTGGAACGGTTATCTGCAGCTCGGGCTGTGCCGATTGGAGATAAACGAGTTGGACGCGGCCGTGTCCGCCCTTCAGGAAGCCCAAAAGCTCCAGCCCAATGATGTGAAGACGAACTTCAAGCTCGCCGAGGCTTATGCGCGGTCCCGTCGGCTGGATAAAGCCGAGGAGACCTACAAGGCCCTTTCCGGGATCAATCCCGAGGGGGCCACCACGTACTACGGGAAGATCATCGCGATGTACGATGAGGCCGAGCAGTATGATAAGGCCATCGAAGCCGCCAGAAAGATCATCGAATTCAATCCCAATAACGAGCTGGCCTTCTTCAATCTGGGGATCATGTTCCTCAAGCTCCAGCGATATGATGACGCGGTCGGGGCCTTCAAGGACGCCTTAGCCCTCAAGCCGGGCTATGCCTCCGCCTTGTACAATATCGGATACAGCTATTCCCTGGCTAATAAATACAAGGATGCGGTCGAGGGGTTCCAGAAGTACGCGGAATTCATGCCCGAGGACCCGGTGGGCTGGCTCAACATCGGCGTCGCCTACATGATGCTCAAGAACTTCGAGGCCGCCTTGGAGCCCCTGAGAAAAAGTATCGAACTCAAGCCCGACAACGCCGTGGCCCATTACAACCTGGCCATCGTCTACCTCAACCTGAAGGACAGCTACAGCGCGACAGAGGTCTATAAGATCCTCCTGGGCCTCAATTCGGAACTTGCCGGCAAGCTGAAGAAACTCCTGAGATAAAATTGACAATAGGGCCCGGTTTATGGTAAATTTATTGATCAATTCACCGTAGGCCCCCGCCGGAGTCATTGTCAATTCCTGATAAGTGCGAAGATACGGGCAGGTGGCGGAATTGGCAGACGCACTAGGCTTAGGACCTAGTTCCTGATGAAGGAGTGCGGGTTCGAACCCCGCTCTGCCCATTTCCCTCGCTCAGGATTACCCGCCGTCGGGTCCCGCGGGGCGGAACGAGGGACGAACAGGACTTAAAAGAAGGGACTGACCCATGAACAACGCAGGCCAAGAAAAGATCAAGATCGTGAGCCCCACCCGCCGGGAGTTGAACCTCGATGTCCCCGCCGCCGCGGTTGGAGAGGAGTTTGATAAGATCCTCGCGGGAATCGCGTCAAAGGCGAAGTTGGCCGGTTTCCGGATGGGAAAAGCCCCCAAAGACCTCGTCCAAAGGATGTTTTTTGCCGAGATCCAGAAGGATGTGGTGGATTCCCTTGTCCCCAAGGCCCTCGGTGAGGTTTTGAAGGCAAGCGGACTGCGACCGGTCAGCGTCCCGGTCATCCTGGACGCCCATTTCGAGGAGGACCGGACCTTGCACTCCCGCGTAGCTTTCGAAATCCTGCCCGACTTCGAGCTGCCGGTCTATAAAAAGGTCCGATTGGCGCGCCGCGAAGCGGCCGTCGAGGATAAGGAGATTGAGCAGTCCCTCGAGGAGCTGAGGCAGAGGGCGGCCGAATATGTGCCCGCGGATGGCAGGGGAGTGACGGACGGGGACTATGTTGTCGTTGAGGTCCAGGGACGTGACCTGAGAACAAAAAAAACCTTTCCGGTCGAAAAAACGGTCGTCCTGGCCGGCCATACCGAGAACGAGCCGTCCTTGGATCAAAACCTCTCCGGACTGAAGCCCGGCGAAGAAAAGATGTTTTCTGTGACGTATCCGAAGGACCACGCCAACAAAAAGCTGGCCGGAAAAGACGTCGAATACCGGCTCAAGGTGCAGTCCATCAAGGAAAAAAAGGTCCCGCCCCTGAACGACGACCTGGCCAAGACCATTGGCGATTACCTGGGGCTGGAGGACCTGAGGGAGAAGGTACGGGCCCGGCTCCTCGCCTCCAGAGAGAGCTCCGACCGGAACAAGGCGGCCTCCGAACTGCTGGAAAAGATCTCGGCGGAGGTGATTGTCGAGCTTCCGGAAAGCCTGGTTGAGGATGAAACCCGGGCCATCCTTAGGCGGATCTTGAGCGGTCACCCGCAAACCCAGTTGGGAAAGGACCAAGCCGAGCAGCTGGCCGCCGAGTCCAAAAAGCAGGCCGAGCGGAATATCAAGAACAACCTCATCCTAACAAAGATCGCCGAGAAGGAAGCGATCACAGTCTCCGAAGCGGAGATCGAGGAGGAAATGAAGGGGTTGGCGCAGGCCAACCAGGTTCCCTTGGAAAAGGTGGTCGAAACGGTGGACAGAGAGGGGAAGAGGGGAGACCTCGAAGAGAATATCCTCTTCAGGAAGACAGTTGACTTTTTACTCGGACAGGCTATAATAGAGTGACAAGCTTCTGCTTTAACCTGCCCTCGAATAAGAAGGCCCCGGCGATCGAGATCACCCGAAAAATGGTCGAAGAAAACGAACTCAGCTTCGAAGAATTCAGCGAGGCGATCGGAGCATGACCCATGCCGGAACCTGAACACAACGAAGTCATCCGGAACATTCCCCTGATCCCGCTTCGGGACCTTGTCGTCTTCCCGGCCACCTTGGTGCCCTTCATCGTCGGAAGACCATCCTCCATCCAGGCCCTGGAGAAGGCCGCTGAAAAAGATAAGATGATCTTCCTCTCCGCCCAGATGGACGCCTCGATCGACAACCCCACACCCCGGGACATCTACTCCATGGGCGTGACGGCCAAGATCATCCGCACGGTCAAGACCGACGAAAAGAACATGAAGGTCATCGTGGAGGGCAAGGCCCGGGCCAGGATCGTCGAATACCTCAGCACCTACCCTTATTATCAGATCCTGGCCAAGGTGCTTAAAGAGGCGGGGGACCATACCCAGGACGCCAAAGAGCTTCTCAAAAGGGTCCTGTCTCTCTTCGAAGAGTACCTGAAACTCAACCAGAACGCGAACCTCGACTCCATCATCCCGGCCCTCAGGGAGAACACGGCCGACCGCATCGCCGACATCATAGCCTCCCACCTTTACTTGCCCCTCGACGAGAAACAGAACCTCCTCGAGACGATCAACAGCTTGGAGCGCCTGAGGCGCCTGAACTATGTGCTGGAGAACGAGATCCTGAAGATCCAGTCCGCTTACCAGAGGGACGGCCAAAAGCAGGGGAGGCGCCGGCCGCCGCTCAAAGACCTCGGACAAAAGAATTTCCCGGGCGGAATGGGGGGGGCCCGAAAGGAAGAACAGCCGAACGAGATTGAAGAGCTGCGACAGAAGGTCGCCAAGGCCAAGATGCTTCAGGATGCGGAGGAGAAAGCCTATAAAGAGATCGAGCGGATGGAGGCTATGCCCCCCATGTCTGCGGAGGCCACGGTCAGCCGGAACTACCTGGATTGGCTTCTTTCCTTGCCGTGGGTCCATAAGTCGAGAGAAAAGAGGGACCTCAAGGGGGCGGAGATCATCCTTAACGAGGACCATCATGGTCTCGAAAAGGTCAAGGAAAGGATCCTCGAATACCTCTCCATCAGGCAACTGGTCAAAAACCCAAAGGGCGTTATTCTAGGTTTTCTGGGCCCTCCGGGCGTGGGCAAGAGCTCCCTGGGCAAGTCCATCGCCCGGGCGACGGGGCGGAAGTTCGTCCGTCTCTCCCTGGGTGGGGTCCGGGACGAAGCCGAAGTCAGGGGCCATAGACGGACTTATATCGGGGCATATCCCGGTCGGATCATCCAGATGATCAAAAGGGCCGGGACGAAGAACCCCGTCTTCCTCCTGGATGAAGTGGACAAAATGAGCATGGACTTCCGGGGGGATCCCGCCTCGGCTCTCATGGAAGTCCTAGATCCTGAACAAAATAACACGTTCCTGGACCATTATATCGACACCGACTTTGACCTTTCCCAGGTCATGTTCATTGTCACGGCCAACATGCTGGACTCCATCCCCAGACCCCTCATCGACCGTATGGAGATCATCCGGATCCCCGGCTACACCGAGGAAGAAAAGCTCGAGATCGCCAAGCGGTTCCTCCTTCCCAAGCAGATGAAGTCCCACGGGTTGACCGATGAGAATCTCAGGTTCACCGACCCGGCTTTGCTCAAGCTCATCCGCGAGTACACCAGGGAGGCCGGCGTCCGGAATCTGGAACGGGAGATCACCACGGTCTGCCGCAAGATCGTCAAGAAAGTCGTTCTTCAAGGGAGGGACCATAAGGAAAAGGTCACGCCCAAGAACCTCGAAGCTTATTTGGGAATCCCGAAATTCCGCCGTTCCGAGATCGACAAGCAGGATGAGGTGGGCGTCTCCCTGGGAATGGCTTGGACGGAATTCGGCGGGGAGATGCTGACCTTCGAGGCCACCAAGATCCACGGTAAGGGGAATTTCACTTTGACCGGGCAGCTTGGAGAGATCATGCAGGAGTCGGCCCAGACCGCCTTCAGTTTCGTCCGCGGCAAGATATACGAACTGAACATCGCCACGGATCTGCACAAGAACTTCGACATCCACGTCCATGTTCCCGAAGGCGCCATACCCAAGGAAGGGCCATCGGCGGGCATCACCATCGCCACGGCCATCATTTCGCTTCTCACCGGGATCCCGGTGAATAAAAAGGTGGCTATGAGCGGGGAGATCACCCTCAAAGGCAAGGTCCTGGCGGTGGGCGGCATAAAGGAAAAGCTCCTGGCCGCGTACCGGGAGGGCATCCGGACGGCCGTTCTGCCCCTGGACAACAAGCCAGACCTCAAGGACTTGCCTAAGATCATCAAGCAGAACATGCAGCTTCACCTGGTCGAAACCATGGACGAGGTCCTGAAGCTCGTCCTGACACGTCCTCTACCCCAAAAACAGCCTCTGGGCAAGGAGGGCGCGGGCGCGTTAACCCTTGGCGAGGGGCTTTCAAGCGGCGCCGTCGGGGGAGTGGAGACGCCTCCGAAGGAACCATCACTGACAAACTGAGTTCTTGGCCAGATAAATTTTTTGGCCAAATCAATAGGCAGAGAGGTAAATCATGAAAGAATACAACCTTGTCGAGCTGGAAGAAAAAGACGTTTCGGGCCTCAAGAAGATCGGCGTGAACATGGGCCTTGCCGAGGAAGAGATCGATGCCGCCAACAAGCACACGCTCACCTTCAAGATCCTTGAAGCTCAAGCCAAAAAGCAGGGGCTCCTTTTCTCGGAGGGGGTCCTCGAATGTCTCGAGGACGGGTTCGGATTCTTGAGAGCCCCTGAATTCAGCTATCTTCCGAGCCAGGACGATATTTACGTCTCGCCGTCGCAGATCCGAAAGTTCCAGCTCAGGACGGGGGATACGATTTCCGGCGTCGTCAGGGCGCCGAAGAACGGCGAGAAATATTTCGCTTTGATCAAGATCGAGGCGGTAAATTTCCTTCACCCCGATGTCATCATCGACGCCAGGCACAACGTGCATTTCGACAGTTTGACGCCGCTTTATCCCTTCGAGATGATCAAACTCCAGGACGGAAACCCCAAGAACATGAATGCCCGGATCATGGAGCTCCTGACACCCATCGGCAAAGGCCAGCGGGGGCTCATCGTTTCTCCCCCCAGGGCCGGAAAGACGACCCTCCTCAAAACGATCGCCAAGTCCATCGAGAAAAACCACCCCGAGGTATTCCTCATCGTCCTGCTCATCGCCGAGCGGCCCGAGGAGGTCACGGACTTCAAGCGGAGCTGCTCGGGAGAGGTCGTGGCGTCCACGTTCGATGAGCCGCCTTCCAGGAACGCTCAGGTCGCCAATATCGTCCTGGAAAAGGCCAAAAGACTCGTCGAGATCAAACGTGACGTCGTCATTCTTCTGGACTCGATCACCCGGCTGGCCCGAGCGCACAATGCCATCATTCCGCCCTCGGGCAAGGTCCTCTCGGGCGGTATCGACGCCAACGCCTTGAACAAACCCAAGAAATTTTTCGGCGCAGCCCGAAAGATCGAAGAAGGGGGCAGCTTGACCATCATGGCCACGGCCCTCGTTGACACCGGAAGCAGGATGGACGAGGTCATTTTCGAAGAGTTCAAGGGAACAGGAAACATGGAGATCAATCTCGACCGTCGACTGGTCGACAAGCGGCTGTTCCCGGCCATTGACATCTCTCGGTCAGGGACCCGCAAGGAAGAACTTATGATCGAGGCTGACGACCTCAACCGGATCTGGATCCTGCGGAAGGTTCTCAGCCAGCTCGGCGAGGTCGAAGCCATGGAACTCCTTAATGAGAAGCTGGGTAAGATGAAGACGAACCAGGACTTCCTTGGGGCCATGAGTAAAGGGCTGTAGACCCGAGTATTCTTTCAGCCTCGATATCGAAGGCCTTTCGGTTGATCACGTCCAAACCCTTTGGCCTACGCCAAACATAAAAGAGGAACGCTCTTACGTCCTGGCACGCCCCTGTCGACTTAACACAAGAGAAGCTATGAAGACCCGAGGTGCAGCATTATCCACACATGCACAGAAATCGGGCAGAGGCGAAATCCACAGGAGGTGAAAAGAAGGAAGTAAATGAGAACGAAAGGGTTAAAGAAACGATGATTAGTGCGTCGCATAACGGTTATTATGTCAACTAACGCATCGAAAGGCAGAAAAGAGCTAATTGCAGTCTTATCAAAGGTTTGAACAAATTAAGCACAATTCTTAGGGGGTAATTCCATATCTGGTTTTAGCCGCTTCTTTGGGACTTTAGTTTCTCAATGATCTCTTGCAGGATTTCGATGATCTCCTGTCGGCTCATGCTTTGCTTCTTTAGTTCAAGCCGAAGCTTATATTTATCCGTTCCCTCGGAAATATAGTTATAGACATAAAACTTGGGCTTCTTCACTTTGCCTTTGAGCAGCTTAGAAAGATCACGCGTATCTTCTCTCGTCAGACGTCTTTCGACGATCTGCTGGGCAAACTTCAACATATCTGAGTCAGATTTCTGTTTTGCGATCTCGATAATGGTGCTTCGGCTGAAGACGCCTGAAGTCTTGATTATTTCACGGACCTTATCCGGGACTTTGCTTATGGAAAGGATCTCAGTAATCGTGGAGCGGGCTTTCCCGATTTTTTCGGAAACCTCTTGATGGCTGTAGCCGTAAAGGTCGATAAGGGCGTTGAGGCCGTCGGCTTCTTCGAAAAGGTCGAGATCTTTCCGCTGGAGGTTCTCAATGAGGGCGATCTCCATGGCCTCGTTCTCCTGAACATCCATTTCGATGCAGGGAATTTCTTTGAAGCTGATGTTCTTAGAGGCAATATATCGCCTTTCTCCCGCAATGATCTCGAACCGATCGGCCTTTGGGCGGACAAGGATGGGTTCTAGGGCGCCCTTGGACTTGATGGAATCCATGAGCTCCTGGATGTTCCCGAGTTCGCTCCGGGCCTGATGCGGGTTAGGATCAATCTTTTCAAGGGGGATCATCCGGATCCTCGACCCAACGACCCTTGAGGAGATCAGATCTACGAAATGGTCGTCATGCCTCATGCTTATGGTCTCAGGAAGGCCGGAGCGTTTATTTTTTTGCACGTTCGATTATCTCCTCGGCGACTTGTTTATATTGCAGGGCCCCTACAGAATCGGGCGCGTATGTAAAGATCGATTCTTTATAGGCCGGGCTCTCTTCCAGCTTAACGCTCTTGGAGACATAGGTTTCGAAAAGCTTATCTCCAAAGACTTTTTTGAGCCTTGCGACGACGTCCTTGGCCATGTTCGTCCTTTTATCGTAGAGGGTAATTAGGACCCCGATAATCTTCAGGCGCGGGTTGGCGATCCGGCGGACCTTGTCGATCGTCTCCAAGAGGTCATCCGTCCCCTCGAGGCATAGGTAAGATGACTGGATGGGTATAAGGATAAAGGCAGATGCGACGAGCGCGTTCAGAGTGATCAAGCCAAGCGTCGGAGGCGTGTCAATGAAGATGAAATCGTACTTGCTCTTGACGGGCTCAAGCACGTCCTTCATTCGGTAGTGTCCGTCTATGTCGCCAAGCAGCGAAGGCTCCAGTTTGGCCATGGCTATCCTCGAGATCGCGACATCGAGCCCGGGGACGTTGGATTCGGCAATGACGTTCTCGATCTTCTCGGCTTTGCTCATCATCACGTCGTAAAGTGATTTTTCTAACCGGGACGGATTGTTGACGACGGAAATCGTGCTGTGTGCTTGCGGGTCGGTATCGACGAGCAAGACTTTTTTTCCCATCAGCGCGAGGGCCGATGAAACGTTGATGGATGTCGTCGTCTTGCCTACGCCGCCTTTTTGGTTGGTGATAGCGATGATCAACGGACGCCTCCCATCTTGCGTTCTCGCATGGACCTGAGGTCTTTTATATACGAAAGCCATAGAGAAAGCAACAGAAATAAAGTAAGAGACTTTTTAGAAATGTCGGCGCGCCGACAAATTTCATAAGTGTAAGATAATAAAATAAATATGAAAGCAAAGGGCCTATTTGTTTTCAAGTTGAAGCTTTTATATCAATTCGCTTTATATAATAACCTGGAATGGGATAATATTCAAGAAAGCTCAGGATCGTCTATATTTGTGATGTCCGTTGAAGACATAAGAAAGCGGATTCTTCGTAATCGTGTGCTCGCGCGCTCATATTAGTAATTAGGATTCTCTTCCATTTAGGGTGAGCTGAGTCGACAGCTTGGACGGGACGGCCGTCTATGGCCGTCCCGTTTAAGTCCCCAACCCACACTAAACGTAAGAGAACCAAAAAAAAATTTTAAATTGCCGATAGGACGTGAATCAGAATTTTTGGATATAAAGCAATTCTCTGGAATTGGTATTGTATGCGCGTAGTTTTGAGTATCAAAAAAAGGCTGCGTTATCGCTGGAGAAGAAAGAAATGAGTGAATTCCTTTTAAGCCGATCAAAAGAATGCTCATGAGATCAGACATAAAAATCCTAAGGCGTTAAGAACATTAAAGTGGCGATCAAAGAGCGTTAGCGCGAGAATTCAGCCGAAAATATTCGATGACGATATAAATTATGATCATCTGAAGTAATTGATAATAAAATAATTACGAACATCTAGGGAGTGATCGTACTCACTTCCAGGATGGCGAACAGTCTTAAAGTTTGACTTCAGGGATATCGGGAAACGGCTTAAGGCCGTTGTCGTTAAAGACTTGGTTCAACTTGGGAAGTTCGGCGGTGATCAACTGGTTAAGAGCTTCCACGGAGGTGTCGACGATGACGCTGATCTCATGAAATTGGACGAGCTCGTCCTCGGTCGGAGCGGATGGAAACCCGGCGATCGACATCCCCAAGGTCATCAGCTGGATGGACCGGGAGCCGCCGCGAAGGGATTGTTCCAAAGAGCCTTGAGAGGCAATCATGTCGCCAGGAAGAACGTCCTTTTCAAGCTTGGCAAAGGTGCCAATGAAGGCGTCCAGCGTTGAACTCAACAAGGCTGCTTTGTCCCCTGCCGCTTTAGCAATATCCGGCTGAAGGCTGTCCAAGTGCCTCCGGATGTTCTTGACCGCGGTCACAGCCAGGCCCAGTTTCTTTGAGATCTTGAGGAGTTCAGCCAAGATATCCCTTTGGGCCGCCCATTGGGTTTCGGGGAAGTCGACCCGTGGGTCGGCAAAAACTTGAGCGGGACAGGCGTAAGCGGTCCCTGCCGACGTGATCTCCAGTGTATAGGTCCCGGGCCGGACGCTGGGCAGGGAGATGGCGATTCCCGATGCCGAATATTTCTTCCCGTCGGTGGCCGCGGGCAGGAATTGAAAATTCCAGGCATCCCTCTGGAGGCCGGCCTTCTGGTTCAGATCGAATTCCGTGAGCGTCGCGCCCGCCCCGTCCTTGACCGCGATCCTTGTCTTTTCCTTGATGTCGTTCTTGCTCCAGGTCGTGACGGCGATCCCTGCCGGAGGATTCTTCCCCATAAAGACGGGCTTGCTGTAGGGCTCTCCCTTGACCGTGCTCCAGAAAAGCGTTGCCGGCCGGGCCCTAAAAAGATGGAAATCCGAGACGAGGATCGCTTCCGACATCTCCTGGAGGAACGAAATGTCGTCCAGGATCCAGACTCCCCTGCCGTGGGTCCCGATGATAAGATCGTTTTCCCTTGGATGGACGGCGATGTCATGAACGGCGACCGTCGGCAGATTGTTCTTGAGGGAAAACCAGGTTGCTCCGGCGTCCAGGGATGCGAAGACGCCGAATTCCGTGCCCGCGTAGAGGAGGTTCCTGTTCTTCGGGTCCTCCCGGACGACGTGGACCCAGCCGTAGGGCAGGTTCCCCTTGATAGATTTCCATGTTCTGCCGAAATCCGTGGTTTTGTAAAGGTAAGTCGCATCATCGTCGGTCCTGTGCCCGTCGAATGCGGCGAAAGACGTCCCCGCGTCGTAGCGCGAGGCTTCCACTCTGGAGCACCAGGTATGCTTGGGGAGGCCCTGGACGCCGCCGATGACGTTCTTCCAGGTCTTGCCGCCGTCCCTGGTCACCTGGAGGTTCCCGTCGTCCGTTCCGCACCAGAGGGTCCCTTTGTCTATCGGCGATTCCGCGATCGTCACGATCGTGCAATGGACCTCGGCGCCGGTATTCTCGAAAGAGATAGGTCCTCCCGAGTCCTTTTGTTTGGCCGGGTCGTTAGTGGTTAGGTCCGGGCTGATGATCTCCCAAGAGTTGCCCCCGTCCTTTGTCCGGAAAAGAAAATTCCCGCCGCAATAGACGGTCTTGGGATCGTTGGGGGAAACCAGGACTGGAGAGTTCCAGTTGAAACGGTAGGGCGGTTCCTTCCATGACGCCGTTGGTCGTATGGATTTCGACCTGCCGATCCTCAGGTCGCTTCGGGCGAGCCCGTTCATCTGCGAGTTGCTGTAGACGGTGTTCGGGTCGGAAGGATCGGGTTTGACAAAGAACCCGTCCCCCCCGCCGACCATCTCCCATTCCTCGTTGGCGATGCCCCTGGGATCGAGCGAAGCGCTCGGACCTCCCCAGGAGCCGTTGTCCTGGAGACCGCAATAGACATGATATGGCGTCCTCATGTCATAGCCGACCTGGTAAACTTCGGCCAGGTCCATGCTCTGGATGGCCTGCCACGTCTTGCCGCCGTCGTAGGAGATGTCCACCCCGCCGTCGTTCCCGTCGATGAGATGGAGGGAGTCGGACGGATCGATCCAGAAACCGTGGTGGTCGGGGTGGATCCCCGCCCCGATGGGCCTGAACTTCTGTCCCATGTCGTTCGAGACGAAGAGACCCGTCGAAAGGACATAGACCGTCTTGTCGTCGCTCGGGTCCACGTGGATCTGGCTGTAGTAGAACGGGCGCGAATTGACTCGCTTGAATGTGGGCGTGTCGCACATCCTCTTCCAACTTCCCCCGAAATCCTCGGAGCGCCAGATGCCTCCGTCCTTGTGCTCGATCAGGGCGTAAACGACGCCCGGCCTGCTCCGGGCGACTCCGAT
>CAZSMW010000461.1:0-4646 GCA_964607985.1 uncultured Eubacteriales bacterium | reverse complement strand
ATCGAGCCGCAGATCAAGGACGTGAAAAGGCGCCTCAAGACCGCCGAGAAGGAAATCGGCCTGGACACCCAGCACCTCCGCAAGATCATCCGGGCGATCACGACGGGCAAGAAAATAAGCGACCAGGCCAAGAAGGAGCTCGTCGCGGCCAATCTCCGGCTCGTCGTCTCCATCGCCAAGAAATACAGCAACCGCGGCCTGCAGTTCCTCGACCTCATCCAGGAAGGCAACATGGGCCTGATGAAGGCGGTCGATAAGTTCGAGTACCGGCGCGGCTACAAGTTCTCGACCTACGCGACGTGGTGGATCCGCCAGGCCATCACCCGGGCCATCGCCGACCAGGCCCGGACGATCCGAATCCCGGTCCACATGATCGAGACGATCAACAAGCTCATCCGGATCTCCCGGGCCCTCGTCCAGGAGATCGGCCGCGAGCCGACCTCGGAGGAGATCGCCAAGAAGATGGACATGCCGGTGAGCAAGGTCCGGAAGATCATCAAGATCGCCCAGGAGCCCATTTCGCTCGAGACCCCCATCGGGGAGGAGGAGGACAGCCACCTGGGCGACTTCATCGAGGACAAGCTCATCCCTTCTCCCCCGGACACCGTCATCCACATCAACCTCCGGGAGCAGATCGAGGAGGCCCTGAAGTCCCTGACCGACCGGGAGGCCAAGGTCCTCAAGATGCGATTCGGGCTGGGCGACGGAAACGAGCACACCCTGGAAGAGGTCGGACAGCAGTTCAAAGTCACCCGTGAGCGCATCCGGCAGATCGAGGCCAAGGCCCTGCGGAAGCTCAAGCACCCGAGCCGCAGCCGGAAGCTGAAGTCCTTCACGAACAACTATTGACGTGAACGTCGGGAAGTCGTCAAGCCCGTAAGTCACTGGGCCGGGCCATCGGGACACCGGGTTCCTCCCAAAATTGCCGTTTGGATTCTTTCTTCGACGTCCTGTCGGGCATTTCCGGTTCATTGACTCCCAGGCTATTATTTGATATAAGAGCGGGCGAGGGCCTATAGCTCAGCGGTAGAGCTACCGGCTCATAACCGGCAGGTCCCAGGTTCGAATCCTGGTAGGCCCATTAGAGTTGAGGACAATGTGGATATTGATTTTAACAAGCTGATCCAGCTCCAGAACCTTGATTCCGAGATCAAGCACAACACCCTTTTCCTCGAGAATATCCCCCGCCTGATAGAGGACATCGACAAGAAAATCCAGGCCGGCTCCCAGGCCGTCGCGGACGCCAAGGATACGCTTGCCCAGAACCAGAAGAGACGGCGGGACCTGGAGGGTTCCGTCAAAGACATCAAGGTCTTGATCGCCAGGTTCAAGCGCCAGCTGAGCGAGGTCAAGACCAACAAGGAATACACCACTCTTCTCAAGGAGATCGAGGAATCCCAGCAAAGGGTGGACGGGGTCGAAGAGGAAATCATCAGCGAGATGCTGGTCGCCGACGATATCGAAGAGGAGATCAAGACGGCCGCGCTGAAGCAGAGCCAGGAACACGAGGACCTCAAGAAGGACCAGGTCATGCTTATTGAGAAAAAGAAGGAGATGGAAGCCAAGCGGGACCGGCTCATCCGGGAACGGGAGGGCCTCCTCCCCCTGATCCCTTCCGACCAGATGAAGCTCTACATGTCCATTTTCAACAAGAAGAACGGCTCCGCCCTCTCCCCCGTCAAGGGGGATTTCTGTGCCCAATGCCACGTGCGCATCCGGCCCCAGATGCTGAACGAGATCCGGGACAAGAGCAAGATCTACCTCTGCGAGAACTGCGGCCGCATCCTCTACTGGGCCGCCAAACCGGAACACAAGACCGGATAACGCTTCGCCGAGGTAGCTTTGGTTATACTATAGCTCCCATGGCCGAACCGAAGTCCCCGGACCGCTGCCCTCAGAACAATCCTACGGTTGTCGCCGAACTGATCGGGGCTTCGAAAATCTTCAAGACCGGCGGTCAGGAGATCGTCGCCCTCCAAAAAACCGACCTGCTCTTGAACAGAAACGAACTTCTTCTGATCGTCGGACCCTCGGGGTCAGGGAAGACGACGCTGCTCTCGCTCCTCGGCTGTGTCCTCTATCCCACGGAAGGTTGCGTCTGCATCCAAGGGGTCAACACCAAGGACCTCAACGACCGGCAGTTGGCCAAGCTCCGCCGAAGCCTCATCGGATTCGTGTTTCAAAACTTCAACCTGATCTCACCTCTCAATTCCGAAGAGAACATCATGCTGCCCCTTCTCCTGAACAAACTTCCCAAAGACGCCGTCCGGGAAAAAGTCCGGCGGGCCCAGGACCTGGTCGGACTGACCCATCGAAGAAAATCCCTCCCCAAACAGCTGTCCGGCGGCGAGCAGCAGAGGGTGGCCATCGCCCGGGCCCTGGTCTCCGACCCCGCCATCATCCTTTGCGACGAGCCCACGGCGGCGTTGGACGCCGGTTCTTTCGAGACAGTCATGGAGGAGCTCCGCCATCTGGCCGATCGGGGGAAAGCCGTGGCGGTCGTCACGCACGACCCCAGACTCGAAAAATACGCGGACAAGATCATCTATATGGAAAACGGTAACGTCGTCGAAAAAAAAGACAAGAATGGAACGCCATGAAAAAATCACGAATGAAATTTCTCGGCTGGGCCCTGGCAACCCTGGCGGTCGGGTTCTCGGCGGGATGCCGACCTAAGACGGACTCCCCGTCGGAGAGCAAACTGAAGATGGACATGACCCCTACCCATGTCGTGGGGCTCGGACGGATCGAACCGGAGCTTAAGATCCTGGATCTCCAGAGCGAGGTGTCCGGGATCGTGACGGGGCTCTTCTTCCGCGCCGGCGACGTCGTGGCCAAAGACCAGACCCTTGTTGAGCTTTCGAGCGCCATCGAAAAGGCCAGGCTGGAGCAGAAAGCGGCCCAGGTTCAATCCCAGCGTTCCCAGATCGACGCGGCCCGGGCCGCCCTGGGGTCGGCCCGGGTCAGGACGGAAAATGCCCGGCTTTCCTTCATCCGGGCCAAGACCCTCACCGAACAGGAAGCCCAGGCTGAATCCATATTCGACGCGGCCAAAGCCGAGTATGAATCGCTGCTGGAGGACATCAAACGGCTTGAGGCGGGCGTCGTCGCGGCCGAAGACATCCTGAAGCAGGCCCAGGCCGATCAACGGCTGTCGCAGGCGGAATACGACAGGCGATTCATCAAAGCCCGCTCCGACGGGCAGATCCTGTCTCTGGACATCACGGTCGGCTCGCTCATCTCGCCGGAAAAGCCCTTCGGAACATTCGCCCCGAGAAGCGCGCTCATCGCCCGAGTCGAGATCGATGAGATGTTCGCCGGCCTGATCCGGCCTGGGCAGAAATCCTTCGTCCGGGCGCCGGGGATGACCGAGGCGCTGGCCCAGGGCAAGGTCACGTTCGCCGGCCCCGCCCTGAGAAAGAAATCGCTGTTTTCCGATGATGTCGGGTCTTTGGAAGACCGGCGCGTCCGGGAAATCTGGATCACTCTGGATCCGGAATCCCGCATCCTATTCGGGACCCGGGTGGAAGCCGTCGTCCTCCTCAAGGAGACCTGACGGCCCGCCATGCTGCGATTCGCCTTCCGCTTCATCAGCTACGACAAGCCCAAATCGATCGGCGTCGTCCTGGGCATCGTCATCTCCACGTTCTTGGTGGGCCAGCAGACCGGGATATTCCTGTTCCTGACGGGGGCCATGGCCTCGATCGTGGACAACACCCAGGCCGATCTCTGGGTCGTCGACAACAAGACGACCAACGTCAACGCCCTCGGTCCGATCGACGTCCGGATCGGATATCAGCTCGAATCCATTCCCGGAGTCCGGAAAGCCTATCCGTTCATCGTGGCCGGAGGATTGGCCAAGTTCCAAGGGGGGCGATCCGCCCCGGTTCAGATCATCGGCGCCCAACCGCCGAATTTCCGCGGCGGTCCATGGCGGATCGTCAACGGCGACCTAGCCGGTCTTCTCGACGAGGGGGCGGTTTCCGTCGATATCTTCGACCGGAATAACCTGAACAACGCCGCGATGGGAACGTCGTTCGAGATCAACGGGAAGCGCGCCGTTGTCGCCGTGGAGAGCCGCGGCGTCAGAGGATTCGGGGGGATTTTCATGTTCACGACGGTCACGCGGGCCCGGGAATTCGGCCGCATCCCATCCAGTAAGGTCAGCGCCTTCCTCGTCGAAACCCAGACGGGGGCCGATCTTCAAGCCATCCGGGATCACATCAACGCCTCGATTTTCGGGGTTCGGGCCTGGACCAAAAAGGATTTTTCGAGGGCCACGGTGTCCACGATCCTGGCGACAAGCGGCATCGCCCTGTCCATCGGGACCCTGATCATCTTCGCGACCATCGCCGGGATGATCATCATCGGCTTGACGATGTATTCGGCGGCCGTCGACCGGCTCCGGGATTACGGAACGCTCAAGGCCATCGGGGCCGATAATCGGTATATCAGGAAATTGATCATGGCCCAGGCGCTTGTCTTCGGACTCGTCGGCTATGGGATCGCCATCTTTTTCATCGAGGGCTTCCGGAGCGGGATCGCCAAATCCGGGATTCTTTTCGATTACAGCCCGGAAATCAAAATCGGGTTTTTCGTTATCACGATTCTGATCGCCCTGGCCGGCGCGGCTTTCGCGATGCGCC
>CAZSMW010000460.1:0-5504 GCA_964607985.1 uncultured Eubacteriales bacterium | reverse complement strand
TTTATCGGAGCCGGGAGCAAAGCCCTTCCCAATGCCCTCCTCTTGACATCCCGGCCATAAAGGGCCGTCCCGTCCAAGCTGTCGACTCAGTCCATACTAAATGAAAGAGAACCATCTTTCTTAATTTAAAAAATACCCGGGATATTCTTCTCCTTGAGCAAGGCATTGAAAACGGGAAGGTCCGTTTTGACGAGATCTTCGTAGCGTTTTTTCTGGACCTCAAGGCGCTCTTCCAAGACCGCCCGGACCTCCCGTTGTTGTTTGTTCGGGGCAAAATCCACGGAGCCCGAAAGGTCCCCGGCAAGGACCGAGAGCTTCATGTAGAGCTTATGGGGCTCCCGGAACGACTTGGTGTCGCCTTCGGCGAGGATGGGTTGGAAGAGTTCGTCTTCGACCGACCGGAGCTTCGTTTCAAAAACGTCGATGGCCGTCAGCGCGTCATCTTTTCGACCGCTCTCCTTGAGCACATCGCGGAGGACACCGACCTCCTTTCTCATTCCCTCGATCCGGTTGATCATGTCGGAGACGGCGTTAAGGTCTTCGCGGAGTGCAAGCTGGAACTCCACCTGCTCCTTGATTTCAGCGACCGATCCGGCCGATCGTGGGTCTTTCCTCACCTCAAGCGGCTGATCAAACTCCTTGTCCCCGATCTTGAGCCGCACGGTAAACGTCCCCGGCCCCGCCAGAAAGCCCCCGAAGCCCGCCCACGCGCCCCAGCTCAATATGGGATACCAACCTTCGTTCTCCCATGTCTCGAGGAACCGCTTCTCTTCGACGACATGGGGATTTCCCGGCGGCTTGGTCCTGAGCCTGGCCGGCCGGGCGCCGTCATATGTAAGGTCCCAGGTCAAGCGGTTGATGCCCTTTTGCCTGGATCCCTCGAGGACCCTGACCTGCCGGCCCTTGTCGTCGAGGATGGTGACCGTGACGCCGCCCGCCGGGACGTCTTTCAGGTAATAGTTGATGAACGCCCGGGGGGCGGCCTGGGACCCGCCGGCGATGCTGTGAAGTCTGTAGGCCGGCCTGGGATGGAAGAGGTGGACCTCGGATCTTAACGTTTCGTCCGTGAGCTGTTGAAGGGGGGTGATGTCGTCCATGATCCAGAACCCCCGGCCGTAGGTCCCGACCACAAGATCGTTGAAGTGCGTTTGGACAACCATCTGATGGACCGGCGCGTGGGGAAGGTTGTTCTGGAGCGACAGCCAGGTCTTGCCGTCGTTAAAGGACACGTAGATCGCGTTCTCCGTTCCCAGGTAGAGAAGCCCACGACGCACCGGGTCCTCGTGGACCCAATGGCAGTAGCTGAAGACCGTTTTGGGGATCCCGGCGCCGAGCGCGGCCCATGTCTTTCCGTGATCAACCGTCTTGAAGATGAAGGGGTCGCGGTTGTTCATCTGGTGAAAATCGACGGTCAAGTAAACCGTTCCCGCGTCGAACCGGGAGGGCTCGATGTTGCTGACCGTGCCCCAGGCCGGGAGGCCCGGGATATTCTTCGTGACGTTGAGCCAGGTCTTTCCTCCATCGCGCGTCATGTGAACGAGCCCATCGTTCGTCCCGGCCCAGATGCAGTCTTTCTCGATCGGGGACTCGGCGATGGCGAAGACGACGCAACCGTATTCCACGGCCAGGTTGTCGCGGGTCAGACCGCCCGAAGGTCCCATCCGCGCCGGGTCGTTCGTCGTCAGATCGGGACTGATGACGGCCCAGCTCCGACCGGCGTCCGCAGTCACGTGGACGAATTGGCTTCCTGCGTAGACTTTGTTGTGATCGTGAGGAGAGATGTGGATGGGAAACGTCCAGTTGAACCGGTACTTGACCGCTCCCGCCGAGGATCCGTAGAGGGACTCCGGCCAGATGTGCACGGTGTTGATATGCCCGGTCCTGTAATCGGCCCGCATGAGATCGGCGTTGTAGCTGCCGCCCCAGACTATGGCCGGGTCCACGGGGTCGGGAAGAACGAAACCGCATTCGCCTCCGGCCGTGGCTTCCCATAGCGTCCGGGAGGGCGACCAATCCCCTTCCCTCTCGCCCGTGCTCGGGCCCTTGAAGGCGTTGCCGTCCTGGCAACCGCCGTAGACGTAATAGGGGACCTGGTTGTCAACGGCCACGTGATACATCTGGGCAATGGGCAAATTGATCCGTTTCCATGTCCGGCCACGGTTCAGGGTGATGATGGCCCCGCCGTCGTCACTGATCATCAGCCGGTCCGGGTTCTTGGGGTCGGCCCACATATCGTGACAGTCGCCGCTCCAGGGGACGGTTTCCGAAGTGACGCCCCCGTTGTAGGTGATGCTCTGGCTGTTGGCGGCGAAATAGACCTCGTTCTCGTCCGCCGGGTTGACCATGACGCGGGAGGCGTAATGGGGACGCTCGTTGAGGAGCCGATTATAACTCACGAGTTTCCAGGTATCGCCGCCGTCGTTAGAGCGCCACAGGACGCCGCGGTTAGGCGAGCCCGTCTCGATCAGTGCGTAGACGACGTTGGAGTTACTCGGAGCGACGGCCAGTCCCACCTTGCCAAGGGGCGGGTCGGGAAGCCCGGTCCCGGTCAGCCGTTTCCACGTGTCGCCGCCGTCCCTGGACCTCCAAATGCCGCCGTTGGGCCCGCCGCTCTCGCGGCCATACGTATGAATGACAATGGGCCACATGCCGGCGAAGAGGATACGCGGATTGTTGGGGTCCATGGCGATCTCGAAACAGCCCGTGTTCTCGTCCGCGAACAGGACCCGGTCCCAGGTGGCACCACCGTCCTTCGTCCGGAAAACGCCGCGCTCTTTCTGGGGCCCGTAGCAGTGCCCCATGGCCGCCACGAAAACGACGTCGGGGTCGCGCGGGTCGATCGCCACCCGGCCGATCCGGCCCGTCCCGTCGAGGCCCATGTGCTTCCATGTTCTTCCGGCGTCTGTGGATCTGTAGACACCGTTCCCGATCGAGATGTTGCTGCGGACAAAGGCCTCGCCCGTCCCGGCCCAAACGATGTTGGGATCCGATGCGGCCACGGCCAGAGCGCCGATGGACTGGGCGGGCTGAGCGTCGAACACCGGTTCCCAGTTTTCCCCGGAGTCCGTGGATTTCCAGACACCGCCCGAGGAAGCCCCGACATAATAGACCAGCGGATTGCCCGGCACGCCGGCGACCGCCGCGGCCCGGTTGCCAGGAGGGCCGATATAGCGATATTGAAGCGCTCCGTAGATCTCGGGAGTGATCTCCTGCGGACCGGCGAACAGTCCGCCTGCCATGACGATCAGGACGATGAGAATAGAGTGATGTTTCATGTGTCCCTCCTATGCCTCCCATTTTATCTTTTCCCGCGCCGTATTCAAGCCGGCTCGCCTTTCGTTTCGTAAGATAGAGAGCCATGGCGCAGGGGCGACGCCTGGAGGGGGACCACCAGAGTCGACGTCATCGCTTGAGAAGAAAGAATCCTGTCGGCGATTTTGGACAGCCCTCCGGGAGTTGCATTACTTGCCCCGCTAAAATATAATTCGTGTGATCCCAAGCAAATTCGGAGGGCCCAATGATAAAAGCGAGGGTTTTCGTTCCCGTCGTCCTGGCCGTTCTTCTGGCCGGGTCCGGTTCTTATGTTTTTCCCAGCCGGGTGGAGGTCTCCGATCTCCATGAGATCACCTTCGTGAAGGCGGGAGCCGCGGTCGAGGTGAGCATCCGCGTCCGCGGCGAGTTCGGCAGCGACGTTTTCAAACTGACGGAACCGGAGCGGCTGGTCTTCGACGTCTCCCCCATCGACACGATCTCGGCAGCCCCTCAGGTGGAGATCAATTATGGTGGGGTCTTGAGGGTCAGAACGGGAAAGTTCAAAACCATGGTCGCCCGGCTGGTCTTCGACCTGGAGACGGCCGCCGTCAATTACAGGATCGACCGGACGGAAGCCGGACTGAAAATCACCTTCTGGAAGGAGGTCGCGGACGCCCTGCTTCCCGATGAGAAGACCGAGATCCCGCCGGCACCCAAACCCTCGGAGGCCGAGGCCAAGCCCGAGGCCAAGCCCGAGCCCGAGGCCGAGGTCAGGCCCGCGGCCGAGGTCAGGCCCGCGGCCCTCCCCAGCAAGGACGAGAGAGGCTTCTTCGTCCAGATCGGAGGCGGCGTCGGGACATTCCTGAAATCGACGACGACGTTTGACAAGTTCTTTCCGCTCTACAGCGCACAGGGGGAGAGGACAGAAACCTACGAGCTGAAACTGAATACGCCCTCCTTCCTGAGTTTCGGAAAGTACATCAAGGCCCTGGACGTCCCCGTCAAGCTCGGCCTGGGGGTCGAATACTGGAACTTCAAGTCGGACGGCGCTTTCGAGTTTGCCGTCCCCCACCCGTTCCTCCACGACTCGCCGAGGACGCTCGCTTTGACCAGCAAGTTCCGGAACTACTTCACCTCCGTCTCCGTCTTCGGGCTCTTCCAGGTCTTCTCCAACGGCCGGCTGACGGTGTTCGCCGGGCCCGAGATCGGATACGCTTTCGGAAAGTACAAGTTCCTCGACACGGTCGAATTCGACGACCAGCCGCCGTTCATGGACGACGACGTCACGATCACCTCGATCACGTATCTGGAGAAGTCGATCTCAAGCTTTTGGGCAGGTGTGCAGGCCAGTTTTGAGTATTCTTTTTCCCGGAGCTTCTCCCTGCTCTTGAACCTGAGGGCCCTTTCCCTCAACCCCGAGATCAAAGAGCTGTCCTCGCTCTTCAACCTCTCCCAGATGCACG
This sequence comes from uncultured Eubacteriales bacterium, assembly GCA_964607985.1. Lineage (GTDB taxonomy): Bacteria > Acidobacteriota > Aminicenantia > Aminicenantales > Saccharicenantaceae > JALHVH01. The sequence continues at coordinate 789 of CAZSMW010000460.1, read as the reverse complement.
CCCTGTTAGGGTTTCAGTACAACTTCTAGCGTCAGCCTTTTTACCCGATGGGCTGGACGGTCCGCCTCTTGGCCTCGTTGAGGACCTCGGCCGTGGCCAGGCAGATCGCCGAAAGCACGCGTTTACATGCCGAACTTTTCGATGATCTCCGGCTTTGTCCTGCCCAGGATGTCTAACTTTTTGCCGGCCTTGACGAACGCGGCGAGGGCCTTGTCGAGGTGGTGTGTCTCGTGTCCGGCCGAGAGCTGGGTCCGGATGCGGGCCTGGCCCTGGGGGACGACCGGGAAGAAGAAGCCCATAGCATAGACGCCCTCATCGTAGAGGGCCTTCGAGAAGTTCTGGGCCAGCTTGGCGTTGAAGAGCATGACCGGGACGATCGGCGTGTCGCCTTCCTTGAGGATGAAGCCGGCTTCCGTCAGCCCCTTTCTCCAATAGGCGGCGTTCCGCTCGAGCTTATCGCGCCGCTCCGTGCTTGCCGACAGAATCTCCATGACTTTGATGACCCCGGCCACGACGACCGGCGCAATGGTGTTCGAGAACAGGTACGGACGGGCTTTCTGGCGGCACATCTCGACAAGTTCGCGCCTCCCGGAAACGCAGCCGCCGGAGGCCCCCCCGAGAGCCTTGCCGAACGTCGTCGTGATGATGTCGATCTTGCCGACGACCCCGCACCGCTCATGCGTCCCCCGCCCGGTCTTGCCGATGAAACCCGAGGCATGGGATTCGTCGACGAGGAGCATCGCATCGTATTTTTCGCAGAGGGAGACCATTTCGTCCAGCTTGGCGGCG
>CAZSMW010000459.1:0-6875 GCA_964607985.1 uncultured Eubacteriales bacterium | reverse complement strand
GAGGAAGAGCATGTCCCCCAAGCCCAGCAGCTTGTCCGCGCCCCCCGCGTCAAGGATGATCCGGGAATCGATCTTCGAAGGGACGCGGAAAGCGATGCGGCAGCCGAAATTGTTCGTGATCGTTCCCGTGATGACGTCGATAGAGGGACGCTGGGTGGCCATGACCAGGTGGATCCCGACCGCCCTGGCCAGCTGGGCCAGACGCGTGATGCTGCTTTCGACCTCCTGGGCGCTGACCATCATGAGCTCGGCCAGCTCGTCGATGATGATGACGATGTAGGGCAGGGGCTTGAGGGCCAGCTTTTCCTCCTCGGTCAGCTTTCCCTTCTTTTCCTTCAGGATCTGTTCTACGGCCTTATTATATTGGACGATGTCCCGGACCTTCATCTGGCCGAGCTTTCTCAGCCGCTCCTCCATCTTGCGGACGGCGTCGAAGAGGATGATCCCGGCCTTCTTGGGGTCATTGATGACCGGGCAAAGAAGGTGGGGTATCCCCTCGTAGAGCGAGAATTCCAGCCGCTTGGGGTCGATGAGGATGAGCTTGACCTCTTCGGGGGTGGCCTTGAAGAGGATGCTGGCGATCAGGGCGTTGAGAGCGACGCTCTTCCCCGTTCCCGTGGCCCCGGCGATCAGGAGGTGGGGCATCACGGCCAGATCCGTGATGTAGACTTCGCCGTGGACTGTCTTTCCCAGGGCAAAGGTCAGTTTGGACGGCGAGTTGAGGAACTTCTCGGACTGGATGATGTCCCGGAGCTTGATGACCTCCCGTTTATTGTTGGGGATCTCGACTCCCAGGGACGATTTGCCCGGGATCCTTTGGATGCGGACCGATTCCGCTTCGAGGGCCAGGGATAGGTCCTCGGTCAGGTTGGCCACCTGGGCGACTTTGATGCCCGGATCTGGGAAGAGTTCGTATGTCGTGATGACGGGGCCGGGGTGGTACTCGCGGACCTCGCCGGCAACGCTGAACTCCTTGAGCTTGTCCTCGATCCGGCGCTTTTTCTCGAAGAGCTCGTTCTTGTCGATCTTCTCAGACGGCTTGCCGAGGTCGAGGAGGCTGAACGGCGGGTAACTGTAATCGCCCTTCTTCCCCAGGTCGGGAAAGAGCAGGATCTCGGCCGTGGCCTTGGGAGGGGCGTGGGTCGAAGAGCGCTTCTTCTTGGCGCTTTTTTTCTCCTCTTTCTTCAGGCGCTTCCGCTCCCGTTCCTCTTTCTTCTTCGCTTCCTTGGATTCGTCGGGCGTTTCGCCGGCGTATTTCTTGTTGACTTTTTCCCTCATTTTCTCCCGTTCCTTGGTCTTTTGATAGCTGGTGACCTTGATCCGGACGTCCTTGAAGGCGGAATCAAACGCCTTCTTAAAGAAGTGGACCGTCCGGGCCAGGGACCACCGGGTGGAAAACAGGAGGAATAGGACGAACGCGGCGGCGAGCAGGATTAGCGAGCCGGTGGCGTTCAAGTAGCGGACGAGGAGCGAGGACAGGAGATCGCCCATGATGCCGCCCGCCTGGATTTCTGCCTTTCCCCAAGGGAAGCTCGTCAGGAGGAGGAAGAGGAGGGGGCAGAGGATCAAAAAGAGAAGAAGGATCCCGCCAATCCTCAGGAGCAGTTTTCTCTCCCCTCCGGGCAGAATGGTTTTGACGCCGACATAGCCGAAGGCGAAGGGCGCCAGGAACGCGACAAGCCCCATGAACTGGAGGATCGCTTCCGCGAAAAAAGCGCCCACGCGTCCCGCGTAATTGTGGATCCTATGGCCGGCCGGCGGGACATTGGCCCAGGAGGGGTCGCGCGAATCAAAGCTGATGAGGCAGATAATGGAAAAAACCGCGAAAGAGATCATGAGAACGGCCGTGATCTCCGCGGCCCGGCCCGCCCTGGGTTTCCCGGCCTTCGGCGCCCGGCCGCTCTTCATATTCGGGTCCTTCATCGCACGGATTATATCACAAACTCACTTCGCGGAATCGTTCACCGGATCGGACGGCGGTCCCTCGACCAGATCGAACCGGAGAAGAGACACGAAGTATTCATAGCGGCGGGCCGCTTCGATGTCCAGGTCGCTGTATCTTCGCGGGTTGTGGAAGGGAGAGTAAGGGAGCACGGCGATCAGAAGGAAGTGCCCCGGGGTTTCCCCGAGGTCCTTCCGGTAGATCCGGTAGCTCCGGAACAGGAAAGGATCGATGATCTTGGGACTGTGGCTCCAGGTCAGATAATTGATGTTCCTGCCGGAAAGCAGGGACCTTTCCATGGACCGGCTGACCGTGATGCTCTGGGGCGGGAAGGGGACATTCCGGATCTCGTTCCACCAGGCTTGGGTCATGACCTCGTATCCGCGCTCCGTGGGATGGACATCGTCCGAAAGGAGGGCCCTCCAGCCGCCTTCGGATTCCGGGAAGTTGAAGTATGTTTCATACATATCGACGAAGGGGAGTTTGAGATTTTGGGCGATCCTGCGGATGTTGTCGTTGATGCCGGTGATCCGGTCCTGATAGATCGCTGAGTTCCAGCGCCAATCCTTCCTGGGAATGATGGTCGCGAGGATGGGAAGCGCGTGAAGATCCAGGACCTTCCGGACCATTTGCTCGATATTGAAGGCGGTCGCGTCCACCGAGACCTCTATGGAGACGACATCGTTCGTGCCCTCCATCAGGAGGAGGTAGCGGGCCGAATGCAGAGCGAGGACGTCGCTCATCCTGCCGAGGCCGTTCAGCGTGGAATCGCCGGGAACGCCTTCGTTGGCGACCTCGGACGGGCCGAAGTTCTCATTGAGCAGGGCTTCTAGCCGGGGAACATATCCCATTTCGGGGGCCGCCTGATCGTTGATGATACCGTATGTGATGTCGTCCCCGAAAGCGACATACCTGTTCTCGTTGAGAGTTTCGCTGGGACCGGACGGGACCGGAGGCTGGACGAAGGGCCCCAGGGCTTTGAGTTCCTGAAAGGTCAGGCTCTTTGAGACGACGGCGTCTCCGGACTGCCGGGAGATGATCAGCCGGCCGTCTCGGACGGCGGTCCTCAGATCGACGATCGCGCGGCCCGCGCCGCTGACGGCCTCGACCTCTGGGCCCCAAGTAGCGGCTTCCATGAACCTGGCGTGGACGGCGCCGCCGCTCCGCCCGGACCGGCTCCAGACGACGACGGGAACGACCCCCTGAATGAAAGCGAGGGAAGGGGACGCGTCTGCGTCTCGGTTGTCCGTGAGCTTCGCCTCTTCGGACCAGGCGCTCCCGTTCCATCGTGCCCAGTAAATCTCATAATCCTCCCCATCATAAGCCGACCAGACGAGCCAGGGCCTGCCGGCCGGGTCCGAGGCCGCATCCAGGAAGAGGTGGGGCACGGCGCTCGTCGCGTTGAGTCGCGCGGCCGGGGACCAGCCCGCCCCGTCGAAACGGCTGAAGAAGATCTCGTCCCTGCCGAGCTCCCGTCCCGTCCAGAAGACCCAGGGCCCTTCAGGCCCGCCCGCGATGACCCGGACGCCGGAAGCCGAAACGAGGCGAGGCGGACTGACGGTCCAGGTCTTTCCGGTCCCGGCCTCCCGGACGAGGACCCGGAAAGCGCTTTCAAAATATTGGACCCAGGCGATCCAGGCCGAGTTCGAAGGGCTGAAGTCGAAATCCGGCGAGAAAGCGGTTCCCCGCGGGGTGGGAACGAGGTTCCGCTCCGGCAAGCCGCTCTCCCCGACCCGGCCGAAAAGCAGGGTGCTTGCTTGCAGGCCTTCTTCGCTCCAGATAGCCCAGAGAGATCCGTTCCGGTCTGCCTTGAACCGAGGAGAAACGGGGCTGTCGGCGGCGGCCGCCAGGAGGACCGGAAAGACGGCGAGCAAGACAGCGAACTTTAAGGCTTTCATTACCGTGTCAATATATCACAGGCGGAAAAAAAGTGTCAAAAAGATGCCGTAAGCCAAAATTGCCGATTGGACGCAAGTCAGAATTCCGGGACATGAACCAATTCTCAGGAATTGGTATCGTGTCCCTGGAATTCGGTAGGAGGAATCCTATTGGCAATTTTGGCTTACGGCATCTTTTTAAGAAGGAGCTTCCAGATATATTCCCGGGGGACGCCCAGGAACGTGTCCCTCCAAGGCCTGTCACAAGCGGAGCAGGGCTTGAGGTCTCCGATGTCGCGCTTGACCGCCTTCTCGCGAAGTTCGATCATGCGTTCGTTGTTCCAGATCCCGGCGAGTGTCGAGTCTTTGGCGTTCCCGACGGCCAGGTCGCCGAAGAAATCCTGGGTGCAGGGGAAAACCGCCCCGTCCCAGAAGATGATGAGCGAGGCCCAGAGGAAGGTGCAGGGGGAGTACTTCCGGCCCTTGGCCGCGCCCCCGATCTCGCCGGCCCAGTTGTGCATTTCCTTGACCCGGACCCTGTCGAGCGGTAGTCCGTCGAATTGAGCGAGGAATTTTTTCTTCTCCGTCCGGCCGACGCCTTTATAGACGTCGGGGAAGTCGATGAGCTCAAGGATGGTGTAAGGTTTCTTAGCTCCGAGCTCCTTCTTGAGCCGGAGGAAGCCGAGGATGTTACCGATCGTCCTTTCGTAGCAGGCGTTGACCCGGATGCTTTCGTAGGTCGTCTTGTCGTAGCCGTCGAAGGAGAAGGTCAGCTGGTCCAGGCCGGACCCGAGCAGGCCGCGGGCCTTCGTCTCGTCGAGCAGGGTGCCGTTCGTGTGGAGCTTGGTCACGATCCCGGCGTCGGCGGCGTAGCGGACCATATCGAAGAACTCGGGGTGGAGAAGGGCTTCGCCCCGATGGATAAGGTTCGTCTCGTGGATGAAATCCCGGGCCTCGTCGATGATCTTCCTGAAGAGCTCGAACGTCATGTATCCCTTGTCCTTCCTGTCGAGGTCCTTGTTCGGGCACATGACGCACTTGAGGTTGCAGAAGCTCGTCGGCTCTATCCAGAGGCGGATCGGCAGGTAGGGAAGGACGATGGCCTTTTTCTTGTAGTTCCGGAAGATCTCCCACAGCCTCCGGTAGTATTCGTGCTTGGTCATTGAAGTCCCGTCCGCCCGTCATTTATAACATGGATGTCGCCGGCCATCAACCGAGGGAGCGGAAGAGATCGGCGAACTGGCCGATGGAAAGCTCCTCGGCCCGGGCGTTCCCGGCCAGGCCGACGACGCGGAAAGCTTCTTCGATGCGCGCCCGGGCGATGCCGCTCATCTCCAGGTTCTTGATGAGGAACTTCCTCCGGTGGGCGAAGGCCGCCCAAAGGAGGGCGCGGAAGCGGGCCTCGTCCGCGACCGGATAAAGAGGTTGGGCACGCTTCGTCAAAGATATGACCGCCGAATCGACGCGGGGCGGGGGAGAGAACGACCCGGGAGAGACCTTGAATTCGATCCGGGCCTCGAAGGCGTTCTGGACGAGGATGGAGAGGGGAGCGTAATCCTTCGAGTGCGGCCGAGCGCAGACCCTCTCGGCGACCTCCTTCTGGATAAGAAAGACGCATCTCGCGAAAAGATCCCCGGAATCGAGAGCTTTGAACAGGATGGGGGAGGAGATGGAATAGGGCAGGTTGCCGACGAGCTTGGCTCCGCCCGGACGGGCTCCAGCCATCTTCAGGACCTTCCGGAAGTCCACGTCGAGGACGTCCGCTTCAATGACGGTGAGGCGCGGCCCCTCCTTGTCGCGGAGGAAAGGAAGAAGGGACGGGTCCTTTTCGATGGCCGTGACGTGGCCTGCCCCCTCGGCCAGGGCGAACGTCAGGGCCCCTTTTCCGGCCCCGATCTCGATGATGACATCGCTTTCGGTTGGGGCGATGACGCGGACGATCTTTTGGAGGACGGACCTGTTGGCCAGGAAGTGCTGACCGAGCGCGTGACGCCTCGTCCGTTTCATCCCGCCTGTCCGCGGGCCGGTCCCATCACTGGGTCTCCGGCGCCGGCTTGTATTGTCTCTTGATCCTCATGGCCATGATCAGGGTCTCGAGGAGGATGAGGAGGTTGAGCTTGGTCTTTCCACGTTTCCGGTCGAGGAACTCGATCGGGACCTCCGAGATCCGGAAGCCCAGGAGCGAGGCCTTGTAGAGGACCTCGAGAACGATGGAAGGTCCGACGGAAATCATGTCATCGAGGTCGATCCGCTCCAGGACCTCCCGGCGAAAACAACGGAAGCCCGAGGAGACGTCCTTTACGGGGAAACGGAATTGTCTCCGAAGAAACCTCCGGACGAGGGCGGTGATGAGCCTCCGGTGAAGGCCGCGGTCGGCGTCCCTGCCGCCCTTGACGAACCTCGAACCGATGGCGACGTCGCAGCTTTTCATGGCCTCGACGAGGTCCGGGATGAACCTGGGCTGGTGGGAGAAGTCGCCGTCCATCTCCACGACGCAGTCCGGCCGGAGCTCGAGGGCGGCCTTGAACCCGTCGATACCCCCGGCCCCGCGCCCGCGCCTTTTCCTGCGGATAAGGACGTGGATGCGGTCGTCCTCGCGGGTCAAGCCCTCGACGATCCGCCCCGTCCCGTCCGGGGAGTCATCGTCCGCGACGAGCACGGCGACGTCCGCGTCCATGGGCAGGTCGAGGATGGCCCGGACGAGGCCGCCGATGTTCCCGGCCTCATTGTAGGTGGGGATCATCACGACGATGCGCTTTTTCGCGATTTCGCTCATGGCGTCTCAGACGATGAGCTTCCTGATCTCTTCGAGGACCCGACCCGGCAGGATCTCCTTCATGCACTTGTTGTCGGGGCACGTCTGTTTGTAGCAGGGGGAGCAGGGGACGCTCTTGAAAAGTTTCACTCCGCGGCCGTAAAGATCGATCTCCTGGGGGCAGGTCGGACCGAAAAGCGCCACGATCTTCTTTTTCGCGGCGATGGCCAGATGCATGCCCAACGTATCCGATGTGACGACGACGTCCATGAAGGAAATGAAGCCCGCGAAGTCGGGGAGC
>CAZSMW010000458.1:0-7457 GCA_964607985.1 uncultured Eubacteriales bacterium | reverse complement strand
TCCATCCTGGTCATCGTCATCACAGGACTCTACACGATCATGGGCGGGCTGAAGGCCGTCGCCTACACCGAAGCCCTACAGACGTTCATCCTGATCCTCGGGTCGGTCCTGGTGACCTATTATGGCCTGAAGGCCCTCGGCGGGTGGGGGCAGCTGCGGGCCATCGTCGGTTCGGAGATGTTCAACCTTTGGAAGCCGTTGGTCCCCGCAGGGATCGAGGGGACCTGGGCACCCATCAAGGAGGCCGGCCGAATGGCCTGGTACTTCAACGACAACTATCCCTGGATCGGCATGCTCTTCTGTGCGCCCATCATCGGCCTGTGGTACTGGTGCACCGACCAGTATATCGTCCAGCGGGTGCTCGGGGCGCCGAACGAGCGCCAAGCCCGCCGGGGCTCTATCACCGCGGCCTTCTTTAAGCTCCTGCCCGTCTTCATCTTCATCATCCCCGGCATGATCGCCTTCGCCCTGGCCAAGAGCGGCCAGAATCAGGTTCTCCAGCAAGAGCTCTTTGGAACGGGCGGCCAGCTCATCCGGGCTAACGCCCAGAAGGCGTTCCCAATGCTCGTCGCGAACGTGCTTCCCGTCGGCATCCGCGGCATGGTCGTGGCCGGGCTCCTGGCCGCGCTCATGAGCTCGCTCGCCGGCGCCTTTAACGCCGCTTCAACGCTCTTCACCATGGATTTCTACCAGCGCCTGCGGCCTAAGGTCACCCAGGAGCGGCTGGTCTGGGTGGGCCGGGTGGCCACGGGCGTCATGGTCCTGTTCGGGCTCCTCTGGATCCCCGTCATCCGCGGCGGCCGCGGCCTTTATGACTATCTCCAGGGCGTCCAATCCTACCTCGCCCCGCCGATCTTTGTCGTCTTCTTTTTCGGCGTCTTCATGAAGCGGCTGAACGCCAAGGGGTGTCTCGCCGCGCTCATCACCGGTTTTTCGCTCGGGCTCTTCCGCCTGGCCGTTGATACCCCGGTCAAGCTCGTGAGCGGGTTCTCTTACACCGAGGGCTCGTTATTCTGGGTCGTCAACCACATCTTCTTCCAGTACTACAGCCTGATCATCTTCATCGTCAGCGTCATCGTCATGATCGTCGTCAGCTACCTGACCGCGCCTCCGTCCTATGAGAAGATCAGCGGGCTGACCTACGGGACGGTCACCGCAGAGCACAAGAAAGAGACGCGGACCAGCTGGACGGCGGCCGACGTCATCTCCTCCGTCGTGGTCGTGGTCCTGATCCTCGCCGCTTATTTGTACTTCACGGGGTAGGGTCTCATCTTGTCTGGATGGTTACGGCGCCCGCTTTTTCCAGGCTGTCCAGCAGCTTGTTCACGCCCGCAAGCTCGACCGACCCGTAATACCAATCCCCGGCCGAAAGAGCGGCAGCGCGCACGATCCGGTAGATATCGAGGACCGACCGTTTACCGTCGATCAGGTTGTTGACTTCGAAGGCATAGTGTCCGTGCAAGTCCTCCCCCCCCCGCGGCAGTTTAACCTTTTCGGTCTGAATATCCAGGAGGGACGCTTTCCACGCCGGTATGCGGGCAGCGGCCTTCCCCTCCGCGTCGGATAATACGACGGCGGGCCTTTGCCCGGTTGTTTGCTGGTAGAAATCGTCGATGTTTCTGCGCAGAGTGGTCGCCAGGTTCTGCACCTTAGCGCGCGCCGTGGTGACAAGCCTGGCTGCGGGAGAACCTGCTTCCGCAAAAACCTGGAGCGACATCACGGCTCCTGTCTCTCGCCAGGCGGCCGTTTCCAGGAGCATCAGCGCGTCTTTATAGCGGCCGGCCGGAGTTCCGGCCGAGTCGTCCATCAGGCGAATCAGGGCCGCTTCGCTATCCCGACCCAGCCGCTGCTGCGCGCCGCCCAGGACGAGCGCCGTCAGACGCGGCAGGTCCTTCTCTCCCACTGAGGCGAGGGTATAAGCTGAGGTTGCAACGATAAAAGCGTTGCGCTTGAGTTGAGTGGCGTCGACCTGCCAGAGATCATCGTCGGTCGAGTGGATGTATGTATCCGGCCAGTTGGTGAGCGATACGCCCGCGACGCCCACGCGGCCGTCGTTGAAGACCATATGGTCGGTCGAGTCGTAGAAGTGGACCGGCATGGCCCGGAATGGTTCGCGCGTTCCCTTCAGCGCAAACATGGGCCGCGAGAATGCGCTGCTGTTGGCCCCCTGCCGCAGCGGCACGGCCGTATTTCCCCAGACCAGGGCGTTGACCACGCTCTCGACGACGTCGTTCAGAAAGCTCGGGCGAGAAAACGGAGTTCTGCTCATGAACTGCACACGGAAGCCGTCGCTCTGCTTAGCTCCCACCATGTCCTGGTTCAAATTGGCCAGCATGGTTTTGGCGGCGTCAGGATTGTCCGCAAGGTAGCGGTACTCGGCGCCGATCTCATCCACCCACCAGAAGCGGATGTTGCGCCGCGGCCGTTCCAGTTTCCCCTCAACCATGAGCTTGTTCAGGGCGCGCGCGATCTCGAGCAAATTGGCGACGCCCGACCTGTCGTCATTCGCCGAGGTTCTTTCTTCCTGCATGTGCGCTGTGAGCACAATATCGTCATCCTTAGGATTGGTCCCCCGGATCCAGCCTTCCGTGATGCCCTGGCGCGGCTCGTTGAAGTACGTGTCGATTTTCACCCGCACGCGCATCGTCTTGCCTTTGCTCGTGAGCGCAGCCAGCCGCGCCCGCAGACCGTCGCCTTCTCGCTGGGTCAGGATGAATGCAAAGCCGGCTTCCTTGCCGTCATCCGACTTGTAGGGGAGACCGGTGAGCGCCACCTGGTCCGGAAAGTACGGGCGCTGCGGCGCGTAGGCGATGACGCCGGCGGCGCCGAACTTCCACACCGCCAGCGCGTGCACGGGGCCCGCTCTGCCGCTCGCAAGCACGATCTTGTCCTTCACGTCCTTGCCCTGGTAATCGGCCTCGAGCGCCCCCACGCCCACATCGACCAATTCGGCACTGATTTCGGTGCTGCGGCTGTTGGCCGCAACGCGCAACGGCGACTCCAGAGTGTCGCCCAACTTGGTCGTTTCAGGCTCGACAATCCAGGCCTCACCTGATCGGACATTCCAGGGGCGTTCCGTGCCGCCAACCCAGAAGACCTTGACGTCCGCCAGTCCGCATTCGCGCGCCCTTTCCGCCACCCATTTCGCCTGGGCTTCGAAATCGTCGTTGCTGCCGAGCGCATGGTAGAGCGTCAAGTGCCGGATCAAGTCAAAGGAGTTGTCCCCGTTGATTTCGTTCTCGAACGCCTGCCAAACCTTGGGAGAAACTGCGGGGCTGGTCTGCGCCAGCATTGTGCTTGCGGGAAAAAACAGAAATACGAACCACAGATAGCGTTTCATTATCCCCTCCTATCTACTTTTCCACTCCCAGTTCTTTCAGTTTCGTCTTCGAATTCAGAAGAATTCGCTTGGCATTGTCGCTGTCGCCGGGATTCAGCTCAACGGCCGACGTGTAGAACTTGATGGCGTTTTCCTTGTCCCCCATGGTCAGATAAGCTTCCGCGAGGCTGTCAAGGGCGTTGAACCGGATTCTTGACCCTTCTTTTCCTCCGCGATAAACGCGCTCGACTGCCTTCTCGAAGTCCGAGGCCTTGGCCTTCGGAATGTCTAAAAATTTCTGGGGATTCCGATCCGTCAGTGGAAACCAGGAACTCTGGATCTGGACCATGATCCGGTGGCCGGGGCGGAAGGTGTGGCAAACATCCGGCATCACGAACTCGATCTTCTCCGGCTTGCCCGGGACGAAAGGTTCCGGCTTTTCCAGGCTGTTGCGAAACTTGCCCCTGAAAGGCTCCCCACGGACGAGCTGCTGATAGCCCGCCCGATGGATCTCCGCCGGGTTCGGATCCGGATCCGGATAATCGTTCGGATAGACATCGATCAACTTCACGTCGAAGTCCGAGTCTGTGCCCGAAGTGGAAACCTTGAGCAGCGCCGTAATGGGCCCCGCGATCGTGATGTCACGGTTCAGAGGCTCCGTTTCGTAGACCAGGACATCGGGACGCCGGGAAGCAAATCTCTGGTCCTCAGTCATGTAATCGCCCGGCATGCCCTCTCCTATGTGCCCAAGGACCGGCACGGGCTTGTCCGGATCGCTGAGATATTCATCGAACCCGCTGCCCGTCTCCGGAGCCGGCTCGAAAGACAGCTTGCCCCCCGGGCCAAGATAAAGGGTCTTTTCGCGGGCCTCCTTCGGAGGCCAGGTGTCAAAGCGCCGCCATTCGTTCGTTCCCGTCTCAAAAAGCCAGGCTTTCGGAATCGTTCCTTCCTTCGATGTCTTCAGACCGTTGCCTCTGCCTTTCAGGTGGTAAACGAAAAAAGGCAGTTCGATGTTGTCGCGGAAGAACTCCCCGGTCTTGGAGCCGAAGTCCAGGTTACCGAGCTTGTCGCCGTCCATGTCGGCCCATCCGCCGTGAAGCCACGGACCCATGACCAGGGTGTTGGGTGCGGACGGTCCATTCTTCTCCAGGGCGCGGAAGAGCTTCAGCGGACCGGACAGGTCCTCCGCATCGAACCAGCCGCCCACGAACAGGACAGCCGGCTTGATGTTTTTCATGTAAGGAGTCAAAGCGCGGGCCTGCCAGAACTCATCATAGTTGGCATGTTCGAGGGTATCGTTCCAGTACGGGTTCTCGTTCTTAAGATACTTCTCGTTGCTGTTCGAGAGCGGCCCCATGCGCAAATAGAAGTCGTAAGCATCCGGCGTGCCGAAATTGAAACGGGGGCCCCTCTCCGGGCGGAAAGGCCCCGCAAGACGAGGCTTGAAAGCCGTGTAGAAGCCGAAGTTGGCCGCCAGGAAAAAGGCGCCGTTGTGGTAGGTATCATCGCCGTCCGCGGTGTCCCCCACCGGGGCCTGGGGCGAGGCGGCCCTGAGAGCGGGATGGGCATCGATCATTCCGAAAGCGGCGAAGAAGCCCGGATACGAGATCCCCGAAATGCCCACCTTCCCGTTATTGTTGGGGATATGTTTGATGAGCCAGTCGACGGTGTCATAGGTATCCGTGCTCTCATCCGTGTCCGTAGGGCCTGAAAACCGGGTTTTGTGAAAGGGAATATCGATAAACTCTCCCTCGGATAAATATCGCCCGCGCACATCTTGGTAGACAAAGATGAAACCCTCTTTTTCGAATCCTTCGGAGGGGCCGAGCACGGGCCGGTAGTTGTCGATACCATAAGGAGAGATTGAATAGGGCGTCCGCTGCATCAACAGCGGAAAGGTCCGGCTGGAATCTTTAGGCACATAAACCGTCGTGAAGAGCTTGACGCCGTCCCGCATGGGGATGCGGTAGTCGTACTTCGTATAGTTGGCCCGCGTAAACTCGAGTTGACGGCTGACCAACTCTTTTTGATCGTAATCCTGGGCGAAAGAAGCAGGCCCCATCAGCACTCCCAAGACAAAGGCAGATATAATGGGCAATAAAGTGTGATGCGCACCGGGCACGGCCCATACACGGCTGACCTGTTCTCTCAATTGGATTCTCCATGACCTATCGGTCTTATCGATAATATCCATAAAATGGCTCCTCCTTAAGGCCTATCCAAAAAGAATTTTATCACAAAATTGGGGACACAATACCAATTTCCGAATTACCCGGTTTTCCAGGGGGGATTTTGCTTCATTTTTTAATTCGGAAACTGGTATCGTGTCCCCGATTAAAATTTCTTGTTTTGCCTCCGGCCTCGTTGTCCTAAAGGCCAAGGAAGAGGATATCCGCGCAGGGCTCGAGAAAGCCGCTCGTCCTTTTTATTTCATGGCCACGGACTTGTGGAAGTGGACAATCCTCCAGGCTCCTTTTCTTTTTTCGAGAACCCAGGTGCAGCGCACCGGAAGAGAAATCGGATTCTCTCCCATTTGAGCCGCAAGGTTCCATAGGCATGTCACCCAACCGAGTTTCGCGTCCGCTGAAACATGAATCTTCATATCCGTGACGTCGATCTTATTCTCTGAAAGCGCGGCATTCTGGCCTTCCATAACCTGTTTAAGGGCCCCCCAGCCGACAATGGGCTCCCCCATAGCGCCAAAATTGACCATATCCGGATCTTGAGCCACGCATTTACCGTAGAGCTCCATATCTTCTTTTTCCACGCTGGAAACGTAATTATCGAGGACGGATTTTATCAGAAGCTTTTCTGCTTCAACATCAACAGGAGGCAATGCCTTTTGGCAGCTGAAAACAAACAGGAGTCCAAAACATAAAAGCAGCCATAAAGAGTTTTTCATTTGTCCCTCTTATTCCATAAATTTCACAGGATCATCATATAATTTGAGGATTCGATAGTCAAAGACAAGAACGTGCAATAGGGTTGTTTGACATCCGATGTATCGCTTTTTCAAAGATGATCCAATCCGCATCCGTCATCCTGTCGGGAGTGAAAAGGCAAATCCCCGCGGCGCCGTTGTCCATGGATTCCCTTATGGCGGCTTCCAGTTCTTCAGGCACTAAACCGTGGTTTTCAGGATCGGGCTCCTCGGCCTTTTTTTCGGGGTCGGGACAAATGAACAGCCCGCTGTAAAGAGGTTTCTTGTTGCCAAGCGCAGTCACGCCTTCCTTGCACATCTCGCCGATCCACTTCGTCCCTTCGAGATAGAAATCGTTGTAATTCATCGGAAAGAAGGCGTCGATGTCCCATTTGTCCCATTCCTGCCTGACAATTTTCTTGGCAACGGAAACTGGGCCCGGGAACACAGCGGCATTCATTTGCTTGTTTTTGGAATGAACGACTTTCGTCAGGCGATTGACGAGATTCGTGATGAGGTCGTAGCGGAATTGTTTCCAGGCCTCCACTTGCGATGGATCTTCGACGGCCTTGATATCGATGCCGGTTTGGGCTTTGAAGTCCGAAACGCACTTATCGCAATAGCAATAGTCGAATTGCGGATACTCCTTATCCATGACCAATCCGTACTTTTTCCATAAGCCGGGGGCCAGAATGACGTCCGGGAACCGGATGAAATCCAGGTGGATGCCGTCGACCTCCGGGATATCCGCGATAGGACTATATAATTCTTCCAGGAATTGATAAACCTCTTCACGGTTCGGACAGACAAATTGGTAATGGGCGACATAGGCGGGTTTATCATAGGCAGATTCACCGAGGCCGTTCACCGCATACCACTCCCGTTTCAGCTTGGGATTCGTTTTCTGGATGAGGGTGGGGATCCAGGCATGAAACTCCATACCCGCGTCTTTGACGATTTTCCCTACGCGTTTGTAGGTCTCGGGGTCCTGCCCGGCCGAATACATCAATCCGTCGATCCCCTTCTCTTTCAGATCGGTGAACTTCGCTTTCAGTTCTTTGTCCGTGGCTTTTCCGGGTCCGCCAAGCCATGCGTAGCAGGGAATCTTAGTTTCATGACGATAGCCGCAGAAAATCATAAATATAATGACGACGGGAGCGATTATCATCACGCCCATACTCTAGACGAATTAATTTGGGGACACAATACCAATTTCCG
>CAZSMW010000457.1:0-1852 GCA_964607985.1 uncultured Eubacteriales bacterium | reverse complement strand
GGAGTTGGGGGTCATCCCGGCGGCCAACATGCTTCCCGAGGTGGCCTATGTCAAATTGGGCTGGGCGCTGGGACAGACGGCGGATTACGAAGAGATCAAGAGGATCATGCTGACGCCCATCGCCGGCGAGATCACGGAGCGGGAGCCTTCGAACGGCTATCTCATCCTCCAGGGCGGCATCCCCGAGGTCGAGGAATTCATCTCAAAATTCAAGAAGTAGGGGTCAGGTCTCAACATTTGACTTTTTTGTCCAATGTTGAGACCTGACCCCCTCTGATGGGAGCTGGTAAAATGGCCGAATGCGATTTTGATGCCCACGCGTCCCTTGACAAGTTGGCCGTCGCGGCTCGTGAGCGGATAAGCCCTCTCCGGAACAGGGTCATCCGCAAGGCCAACGGCGCCCTATCCCACGACTATATCGTGCCGAACGGTGTCTATGAAGAGCTCTGGGACTGGGACGCGTTCTTCGTCGGCCTGCACCTTATATCAGAGGACAGGAACGACGGGATCTATCTCAAGAACTGGTGCCTCAATTTCCTCGCCTTCACAGAGCCCGACGGCCAGACGCCCGGCGGGATCCGGCCTTGGGCCGGACGTGACGCCCGCCTCTACCACATCAAGCCGCTCATGGGGCAGGCCGCCTTCTACGCTTCTCTGTCGCTCGGCGACTTCGGATGGATCAGGCCGGTCTGGGAAAAGATGAAGGCCTGCGTCACGTACCGGGAGCGGAAGATGAGCGACGCCGGGACGGGCCTGTTCAAGTGGTGGGACAGCCTGGAATCGGGGGCCGACAACAACCCCGCCCTGGTCCGCCGCTACCACAACAGCGTCGCCGGCGCCGACGTCAACGCTTTCATGGTCCTCGATTACCGGGCCATGGCGTTTATCGCCGAAAAAATGGGCTGGAGCGACGACGCCAAAGCGTTCGGCGAACGGGCCCGCCGGCTCGCCGACGCGGTCAACGCCCTCCTCTGGGACGACGCGGATTCGACGTATTATAATTATGACACCGTCGAGCGACGGCGGATTCGTTGCATCACCTACAGCAATCAGCTGCCGTTGTGGGCGCGGCTAGCGCCGTCGGAGCGGGCGAGGGCCATGATCGAACGCTACGTGCTCGACCCCGGCAAGCTCTGGTCGCCGCACGGCATCCGGTCCGTGGCCGCCGACGATTCATCCTACAACAACGAGAATGTGATCAAGCCCTATTCCAACTGGCAGGGTCCCATCTGGCCGCACGCCAACTGGATGTTCATGCACGCGCTCATCCATTATGGTTATCCAAAGGCCGCCGTCGAGGTCGCCGAGCGGGTCACCCGGCTGTGTTTGGACGACCTGGCCCGGAACGGAATGATGCACGAGAACTACCATGCGGATACGGGAGCTCCCTTGGCCGCCCCCGACTTCATCAGCTGGAACCTCCTCGTGGCCCGGATGATCGAGGAAGCCCGGACGGGCGTTTTTCTGCCCGATCCCGCCCGGTCTCTCTGGCAATTATTTCAGGGGTGAAGGCCGGCGTAGCCAGCCGATCAATTCGCGGGGAATTGGAAATCGACTGGAATCCAATATGTCCACGCGAATTAATCGACCGGGCTTTTTTCTCCGGCGGCCAGGGCTTTCCGGATGAAATTCATGACCTCCGGGCCGAAGGGCATCCTGTCTGCCCGCGAGCTTGCCTTTTTCCCCGTCTTCTGGTAAAACATTCCTCTGCGTTGTTGGGGTTTTTAGGTAGCTATTCATGAAGAAGACAACTGTTCTGAGAAAAGCCATTATGGATCGGAGGTCAATATGGGCATGACGATGGTCGAAAAAATTCTGGCCGGGGCGACTCACCAGACCTTAGTCAAGGCCG
>CAZSMW010000456.1:0-1769 GCA_964607985.1 uncultured Eubacteriales bacterium | reverse complement strand
GTCCTGGAGGGCGGCCAGAAGATAGCCGCGAATATGGGCGTTCCCCGGATTCGAGGCCATGGCCTCCCGACACCGGACGATCTGGGCGTTGATCACGGTCAGCTTGTCCTCGTAGAGGGACATCTCCTCGGGCACCATGGCCGCGATCTTCGGCCGGGCCTGGAGCTCCAGGGACGCGATGGCTCCGAGATACTCTTTTTCCGTGCGTTCGACCCTGGCCAGCGCCTCGTTGGCCAGGATCCCGGACGGGACGACCGAGCGCCGGAGCCCGATGAGGCCTATGACGACGAGTAGGGCGACGGCCGCTCCGGCCGGAACGAGAACCGGCCAGCGGTGGGCGAGAAAAACCCTCAGCCCCGAGTGTCCGGAAGCACGCTTCCCGGCCGCCTCGGCCGTCAGCCGTTTCTCCCGGACCAGGGATGCCTCGATCCTTTCCCACAGACCGTCCGCGACGACCGGGCTCTTTAGAGACGCGATCTCCCGGTCCAGGCGGGCGTCGCGCGCCGCCTGCTCGCGGCACTCGGCGCAGTCCCGGGCGTGACGGGCGAATTCTTCGGCCGTCCCTTCACCGTCCAGATGCCTGTCGAATCGATCGCAGCTCATGATGTCCCTCCCGCCGGGACGGGGCTCAACCAGGCCCGGAGCTTATTCCTGGCCCGGTGGACGGAGGCTTTCACGGTCCCGACGCTGACGCCGAGGATATCGGCGACTTCCTCCTGAGAATATTCTTCGACGGCGAAGAGGACGAAACAGGATCTCATCTGCCTGGGCAGGCCGTCGACCGCCTGGGCCAGACTGTGGGCCAGCTCGTGGGACGACGGGGCGCCGAGGACGTTCATTTCCCCGATGGCGGCGGCCGGTTTCCGCTTGCGCAGGACGTCCATGCAAGTATTGTGAAGGATCTGGAAGAGGTAGGTGCTGAAACGGGCATCGCTGTGGAACCCGCCGATTCCGCGAAAGAGCTTGAGGAAGGTCTCCTGGACGGCGTCCTCGGCCTCCTGGGGTTTGCCCAGAATCCTCGCGGCCGTCCGGAGCAGGGGCTGGCCGTAGCGGTCATAGACCTGCTTGAAAGCGTGCACGTCGCCAGCCCGGCACCGCTCGATGATCTCCCGTTCGTCAGCTTGATCCATGGCCCGATTGTAATGCCTCTTCACCCCGTTAGACGGCGAACGGCGGCCATTCGTTGACTGGGAGGCTGCAGATAAGCATCTAGACCACCGCGCCCGACGCCCGGCGCAAATCGATCTCCGGGCCCTTTATTCCAGATAATCCTGTTCGCGGCCCATCTCCCACGGGTCCACGCTGGGCAGGCCCAGGACCCGGTCGGCCGCGTTCAGGCCCATCTTCAGGGCCAGGTCGGAATTGCAGTAGCGGAACAGGCCGGCCCGGCCGATGGTCAGGAGATTTTCGAACCGGGCGAGATATTCTCTTACGGCCCCTAGGGACTCCCGATAATCCCGGGAATAGACCGGATAGGCGTCGGGCCGGCGGACGACGAAGCCGTCGATGAGCTTCCTGCGGGAGCCTATCCCGATCCGGGCGAGCTCCTCGAGGGCGAAGTCTATGAGCTCGGGATCGCTCTTGTTCCAGAGGGCGTCGCCCTCGTCGCAGAAATACTCGAGGCCCAGGGATGTCCTGGCCGGATCGGCGGTCATGTCCGGACTCCAGTTCTTGTAGTTCTGGATCCGGCCCATGCGGACCTCCGGGGAATGGACATAGATCCATTGGTCGGGGAAAAGGTCCTTGTCGTCGAGGATGACATTGGCGAC
>CAZSMW010000455.1:0-1972 GCA_964607985.1 uncultured Eubacteriales bacterium | reverse complement strand
GCCTCGACCGAGTCGGCCAGCATGACCAGCCCCGCCTCCTTGCTCCTGGGCCGAGGCCCGGGGTAGCGATATTCCTCCTCGCCGATCTTTTGCATCTCGGGGTCGTACTTCTCCTTGGCCTTCTGGTAGAAGTACCGGACGAGGGAGTTCCCGTGGTGCTGTTCAATGATGTCCCTCAGCTGGGTGGGGAGCTTGAGCTTCCTGGCGACCTCAAGCCCCTCCTTGACGTGGTTGATAATGACCAGCGTGCTGAGGGAGGGCGTGAGGTCCTTGTGGAGATCGAAGTTTCCGCTCCTGTTCTCGATGAAATACTCGGGCATCTTGACCTTGCCGACGTCGTGGTAAAGGGCGCCTGCCTTGGTCAGCATGGCGTCCGCCTTGATCTCCTCGGCCGCTTTCTCCGCCAGCGTGGCCACGATGAGCGAGTGGTGGTAGGAACCAGGAGCCTCAACGGCCATCTGTCGGAAGATTGGAAGGTCCGAGTTTGTCAACTCCAGCAGTTTGGTCGAGGTTACAAAGCGGAAGACGGTCTCGAAGATGGGGAGGAGGATGAACGCCAAGGCCGCGCTGAGGGCGCCGCCGAGGAGGCCCATGAGGACCTCGACCGAGAGCTGCCCCAGCCCTTCGAGCTTCTCTTTGATCAGGTGGATGGCAACGATGACGACGATGTTGATAGGCGCGACGAAGAACAGCCCGGCCCGAAGGGTCGACGTCCGCCGGTGCCTCTGGTAGACTTTGACGCCGTAGATGGCGGCGATCCCGCCGATCAAGCTGAAGATCAGCGGGTAGTAGTTCGGCCCGAGGAGATAGCCGGCCATCAGGCTGTTCAAGATGGCGTAGATGAGGGCCAGGTGGTCGGAGGTCAGGAAGGCGAAGAGGAGCACCCCGACCTGGAAGGGGATGGCGAACTCGTAGATTTCATTGGCGGCGAAATAGGAAACGTCGGCCTGAGAGCTGAAGCCGCCCGCCAGGAAAAGGGACAACCGGTAGACGATGAGACTGAGGATGAGTGTCACGCCCATCATGACGAACTTCTTGAGCGCGTATTCCGATTTGAGGATGGACTTCAGGTAGAACCAAAGCGTGATGAAGAGGATGGCGAAAAGGAGGAACGTCCCGGCGAAGTTGGTGAACCAGCTCGGCCTTCGTTTGAGCTCGATGTTGATGAGGCGTATCTGCTTGATGGACTCCGCGGTGACCTCGTCGCCCTTGCGGACGATGACTTTGCCCTTCTTGATGGTGTAGAAGACGGTTTCGACGCTCATCCGGGCCCGCTCCTTGCGGGCCTCGGTTCCGTCCTTGTCGTAGGTGATGTTGGGGGAGAGGAAGAGGTCGGAGAGATTGACGAGCAGCGTCTTCGATCTCGCGGCGATCTCCAGGCCGTAGACTTCGGCGGCTAACCGCTCCTTGGCCTCCTTGATGTCCAGGACGTCGCTCGTCCGGGCAGATCTCTCGCTTCCGTCCGTCTTGATAAGGGTGAAGCCCTTCTCCAATTCGCCTTGGATGAAGAGGTTCTTGGAAAGGATGATGCCCTGGGCGGAGATCTTGCCGATGATGCCGACCAGGCCGCTCTCGAGTTCGGCGGGGAACTTGGCCTTGATAAGGTCCGCGAGGCGCCGGAGGTCGATCTCGATTCCCAGTTTGTCCAGGATCGCTTTCTGGAGGTCCTCAGGCTTCTGGTCGCCGGAGGACGTCTTCAGCCATTCCCGTCCGAGGCTGAAAAACTCACGGATTCGTCCATCCGTGCGCGCAATAGAGCTGGCGTCGAAGCCGTAGGCAGGGATGACGCTCCCTTCGATGGCGGTCCGCCTCTTGGCCGTTGTTTCCTGGTCTTCGATCGTGAGGTCGGTTGGCGCGATGATGTCGGCCTCGGCGATCTCCCCGATCCCCGGCGTCGGCAGGATCCTGGAAGGCAGGTAGGCGATGATCAGGGACAGAAGGGTGACGAAGAAGAACAGAATGACGAACGGTT
>CAZSMW010000454.1:0-3244 GCA_964607985.1 uncultured Eubacteriales bacterium | reverse complement strand
CAGATTTTGGAACGGGAATTGCATGACCGACCGGACGGCGCCGGACTTGGGGTCCGGGGCGCCGTAGACGAGGCGACGGACCCTGGCGTGGACAACGGCCCCCAGGCACATCATGCAGGGCTCCAGGGTGACATAGAGGTCGCACCCCGAAAGGCGATAGTTCCCGAGCTTTTTTGCGGCGGTTCGCAGGGCGACGATCTCTGCGTGGGCCGTCGGGTCTTTCTTAGAGATCGGTTGGTTCCAGCCCCGGCCGACGATCGTGCCGTCCTTGACGACGACGGCCCCCACCGGCACCTCTCCCCTTTCAACGGCCTTTTCGGCTTGGGCCAGGGCCCTGCGCATGAAATGCGTGTCTTCTTTCATAATCCGGCGCCCGGTCAGGATTTTATCGTTCTTTTCGGCGTTTAGCAACGGTTCCTACAATTTGTCGAAATCTTGGACGTCCCGGGCCTTCTTTGCGTCCGGACTGAAAAATGGATAAACTGGATTTAGATCCCCCGAAGGAGCGTGTCATGGACGTTCTCGAATGCCTCTTTTGTAAGAAACAGTATCCCCTCGATGTTTTTTCCACGTTCTGCCCCATTTGTCGCGAACCCATGTTCTTCGTCCGCAAGCACGGTCAAAAGCAGATCAAAACGAATGAAGAACATCCGTTGAAGAGATACTTGGATTTCCTCCCTCTTGAGCGGATCGACACGAGTTTGAGCCTCGGCGAAGGGAACACTCCCCTTGTGAAGCTGAACAAGGTCGGCGGGCTGAACGGATTGCCGCAGACCTATGCCAAATTCGAGGCCCAGAACCCCACTCTCAGCTTCAAGGACCGGGGAACCTCGGTCGCCGTCCAGAAGGCCGTTTCCCTCGGGATCAACTGCATCGGCACAGTCTCGACGGGCAACATGGCGGCTTCCACGGCAGCATACGGCGCCCGGGCGGGCCTCGAAACGGTGGTCCTGCTCAAAGAAGAAACCTCGTTATCGAGTCTATTGGCCGCGGGGATCTTCGGACCGCGCCTGGTCAGGGTCAAAGGCGATTACGGCCTTCTCTTTTATCAGAGTCTCGAGATCGGGAAGAAGCTGGGCGTTTATTTCATAAATTCCATCGACCCCGTCCGGATCGAGGGTTACAAGATCACGGGCTTCGAGATCTTCCAAGGTCTCGGCAGGCGATCTCCGGACTATGTCTTCGTCCCCCTAAGTTCAGGCGGGCATCTTATCGGCCTCATGCGTTCCTTCGAAGATCTTCTTGCGGAAGGTTTCCTCCATTGCTACCCGATCATCGTTGGTGTCCAGGCCGAGGGTTGCGCTCCTCTCGCCCGTGCTTTCGAGGCCGGGAAAGATCGTTACGAGCGTCTCGACAAGGCGGATACCATCGCCCACGCCATATCCAATCCGGCCCCCCCGGGAGGAAATGCGGTCCTGGAAATGATCCGGGATCATGACGGCCTCATCATCTCCGTTCCGGACGACGAGATCCTTGATGCCCAGAGAATACTCGCCTCCAAGGAAGGCCTCTTCTGTCAGCCCGAATCGGCCGTGACGCTGGCCGCCCTGATCAGGCTTTCCAAAGATAAAAAGCTGTCTCAAGAGGAAACCGCCGTCCTCGTTCTCACGGGCAGCGGTCTCAAGGCGCCAAAAGCCCTCGAGGCCCATTCCCTGCGGGTCGAGGAAACCGAGTTGGCCGGCCTCGAAAAAAAACTCGGATTAGGTTTATCCCGTGGATAGGTTGTGTTAAAATAGAGGAAGTGTCCATCCAACAAGGAGGTCAGAATGAAAGATGATTTTCGTTTTCCGATAGACATCAACTTCAAGATGCCTAAGATCAGTAAAAGTGTTCTCCAATGGGTCATTGTCGGCATCGTCGCGATCGTCCTTCTTTATGGGTCCGTTTACCAGGTCAGCCCCGAAGAGATGGGCCTCATCCTCCGCTTCGGTAAGTATGCCCGGACGACCGAGCCGGGGCTTCACTTCAAGCTTCCCCTTGGGATCGAGACCATGACCAGGGTCCCCGTCCAGCGCCAGCTCAAGCTGGAGTTCGGCTTCCGCACGGCGAAGCCCGGAATTCAGTCGGAATACATCAGCAACGCCTCCACCAAATCCGAATCCATGATGCTGACGGGGGATCTGAACGTCGTGGTGACAGAGTGGATCGTCCAGTATAAGATCAAGGATCCGTACAAATTCCTGTTCAAGATGAGGGAAGCCACGACGACCTTCCGGGGCATGACCGAAGCCGTTGTCAGGCGTATCGTCGGCGATAACTCCGTGGACGAGGTCATCACGGTCGGCCGGGCCAGGATCGCCAACGAGGCCAAGAACGCTCTTCAGCAGCTCTGCGATGCCTACGAGATCGGCATCGACGTCAATCAGCTCATCTTCCAGGACGTCAATCCGCCGGACCTCGTCAAGCCTTCGTTCAACGATGTGAACGAAGCCCTGCAGGAGAAAGAGCGGAAGATCAACGAAGCCTGGTCAGAGTACAACCGGGAGATCCCCAAGGCCACGGGCGAAGCGGACCAGATGCTCCGCGCTTCGGAAGGCTATGCCACGGAACGGGTGAACAACTCGCTTGGCGATGCGAACAGGTTCACCAGCATCTACCGGGAATACGCCAAAGCCCCGGCCGTTACCCGGAAGCGGCTCTACCTCGAAACCATCAATGAGGTCTTTCCCAAGCTTACTAAAAAGATCATCATCGACCAGAGCCAGAAGGGGGTCCTCCCCTTGCTCAACCTCGGCGAGGAGGTGAAGAAGTGAAGACATCGACCAGGAACGCCATCCTTGTCGGGCTCGGGTTCATCGCGCTCCTCGTCCTTATAGACTCAGTCTACGTCGTTACCGAGATGAACCAGGTCATCATCACCCAGTTCGGCGAGCCTATCGGCGGGGCCGTGATCAAGGCTGGTCTGCACATGAAGGTCCCCTTCGTCCAGAAAGCCAATTATTTCGAGAAACGCTGGCTCGAATGGAACGGTGACCCGAACCAGATCCCGACGAAGGACAAGAAATACATCTGGGTGGACACCTATTGCCGGTGGCGGATCAGCAACCCGCTTGTCTTTTTCCAGAGGGTCAGGGATGAACGGGGCGGCCAGTCGCGGCTGGATGACGTCGTTGACGGCGAGACCAGGAACGTCATCGCCAACCACGATCTGATCGAGATCGTCCGGTCCTCAAACCGCAAATTCGAATTGAGCGAGGAAGCGGCCCTTCTCGACCTATCGGGGGTCATTGGAGTCATCGAGGTC
>CAZSMW010000453.1:0-6692 GCA_964607985.1 uncultured Eubacteriales bacterium | reverse complement strand
CGAGATGACCGGATTCGAGGCCGTCTGGCCCAGGCCGCAGAGAGAGGCGGTTTTCATGGTCGCAGCCAGGTCTTCAAGGTCGCGAAGATCTTCTTCGACGCCCTTCCCCTGAGTGATGCGCAACAATATCTCGTGCATCTGGCGCGTTCCGACCCTGCAGGGAACGCATTTGCCGCAGGATTCTTCCCGGGTGAAATTAAGGAAGTAGCGAGCGATCTCCACCATACAGGTGTTCTCGTCCATGACAATCATTCCGCCCGAGCCCATAATCGACCCGGCCTGGGCAAGCGTATCGTAATCGATAGGCAGATCGATCTTTTCGGCGGGAATGCATCCTCCCGAAGGACCGCCGGTCTGGACAGCCTTGAACGCCTTGTCGTTCTTGATGCCTCCGCCGATGTCGAAGATGATCTCTCGAAGGGTGAGGCCCATGGGCACTTCGACCAGCCCGGTGTTGTTGATTCTGCCGACGAGCGAGAAGATTTTTGTTCCCTTGCTTTTATCGGTTCCGATCCCGGCGAACCAGCCGGCGCCCCTGTTGATGATCAATGGCACATTGGCCCAGGTCTCGACGTTGTTGATGTTCGTCGGCTTCCCCCACAACCCTTCCTGAGCGGGGAACGGCGGCCGCTGCCGCGGATAGGCCTTGCGACCTTCGATCGAAGCCATCAGAGACGTCTCCTCGCCGGAGACGAATGCTCCGGCGCCCTGGACGATGCGGATATCAAAATGGAACTCCGAGCCGAGCATGTTTCCGCCCAGGAGGCCGTATTTTCTGGCCATTTCGAGGGCGTGCGTGACGTGCTTCACGGCCAGGGGGTATTCCATCCGGACATAGATGAATCCTTCCGACGCGCCGATCGCGTAGGCGCCGATGATCATGCCTTCAATCACCGTGTGCGGATTGCCCTCCAAAAGGCTCCGGTCCATGTAGGCGCCCGGATCGCCTTCATCGGCATTGCATATGATGTATTTCGGGTGAGCCCGGGCTTCGCGGCAGAGTTCCCATTTCCTGCCGGCCGAGAAGCCCGCTCCTCCGCGCCCCCTCAGGCCGGACGTTTTCACTTCGGCGATGACGCCCTCGGCCGACATTTCGAACAAGGCCTTTGCCAAGGCCCGGTAGCCGTCCAGAGCGATGTAATCCTCGATGCGCTCGGGATCTATGTGAAAATTGTTCTCCGTGAGAAGACGCATCTGCTTCTGGTAAAACGGAATCTCCTTCTGGAGGCTGAACCGCTGTCCCGTCGAAGGGTCGTCGTAGGCCAGAGCGGAAATTATCCTGTCGTTGAGGATGGTCTCCTCGATGATAGCAGGGACGTCCTTGGGCTCGAGTTTCTTGTAGAATGTGCCCTTTGGATAGATGACGATGCTCGGCTCCATCTCGCAAAAGCCGTGGCAGCCGGTGACTTTGAGGCCGATCCGGTCCGCGAGTCCACGGATCTCGATCTCCAGACGCAGGGCCCCGAGGACCTGGAGCGAGCCGCTGGCCTGGCCGCACGTGCCCGAGGTCACCACGATCGTTTTTTCGAAAGGCGGCCGAGACTCTACGATTTTTATTTTCCAATCGGCAAGATCGTCGGAATGCGTCAGCTTTCTCATGTCGTCCCTTCGGCAGCCCGGTATTTCTCCAGGATGGAGCCGACCTTCTTTTTTGTGACGTGGGAATAATACGTCCCGTTGACGACCACGACCGGGCCGATGGCGCAGCAGCCGAGGCAATTGACGGTCTCCAGCGTGAACATCAGGTCAGGGGTCGTGCCTCCGGCCTTGATCCTGAGCCACCTTTCCAACTCGGCGGCGATATTGGCCCCGCCGCGGACGTGGCAGGCCGTTCCAGACATGCGGTGATCAGGAATTTTCCGCGCGGCTCGAGGCTGAAACCCTTATAGAAGGTCAGCACGCCAAAGATCTCGCCTTCCGAGATACGCAGGAACCGGGAGATCCGGGCGATTGATTCCTTCGGGACATAGCCATACTCGGCTTGGACGGCGTGAAGAATGGAGATAAGCTCTTTCTGGGTCGGAGTGAACCGGCTGAGGATCTCTTCCATTAGGCTTCCATCTGGACTATCATTCGACTTCGGCAAATTTCGGGTATCATATCAAACAACATTGAGCCATGCAAGGCCGGTGATCCCTAAAGTGGCCGATAGGACATAAGTCGAAATTCCGTGTATCACCAAAAATCGACGTCATCGCTTGAGAAGAAAGAATCCGATCGGTAGTTATGGATTGAACGGCCCGCCCCAATGTCCCCAGCCCTACGGCCGCCGGACGGACGGAGCGGTGCGGCCGTCATAAACGACCTTCCCGCCGACGATGGTCAGAACGACCCTGACGTCCATGAGCCGCTCGGCCGGGACCTTTAAGAGGTCCTTATCGAGGACAACGAAATCGGCCAGCATGCCCGATCGGATGGCCCCCTTGTCCCTCTCGGCGAACTCCGCGAAGGCGCCACCCGTCGTGTATCCTTTGATGGCGTCCTTGATGGAGATCTTTTCTTCGGGGACCCAGCCGCCGGGGTTCTTCCCGTCCGATGTCGCCCGGGTGACGGCCGCGTAGATCCCGGAGATCGGATCGAGCGGGGCGACCGTCCAGTCCGAGCCGAAGGCCAGGACCGCGCCGCCATCGAGAAGGGACTTGAAGGGATACGTGTATCGGGCCCGTTCCTTGCCGATCTTCTTTTCCGCCCATCGGCCGTCGTCGTAGGCGTGATAGGGCTGGACGGAGGCGATGACGCCGAGATTCCCGAACCGCGCAATGTCCTGCGGCCTCAGGTGTTGGGCATGCTCGATCCTCCACCTCCGGTCACGGGGACCGTTCAGCGCGGCCGTCTTTTCATAAATGTCGAGAAGCAGGCTGTTGGCCTTATCGCCGATGGCATGAATGGCAACTTGGAGGCCGGCCTTGTCCGCCTCCAGGATCCTTTTTTCCATGATCCCTTCCGGGAACATCTGGGGAGCGAGGAGGCCGCTGGTCTTCGGGTCGTCCGTATAGGGCTCGAAGAAGTAAGCGGTCGCCGAACCGAGCGAGCCGTCCACAAACCCTTTGAGGCCTCCGATCTTCAAGTAATCGTTGCCGAAGGGCGTTTTCAGTTTCAACCGGGCGTAGATATCGACCTCGTTGATGGGGATATAGACATAAAGCCGGGCCGTCATTTTACCTTCCCTGAGGAGTTCCTGGTAGACCTCGAAACTCGAAGCGTCGGCCATCTCATGGACAGAGGTCACGCCGTGCTCGGCCGCGTGTTTCAGTGCGGCCCCGGCCGCCTTCAGCTTCTCCTTCCAGGAGGGCTCGGGGATATGCCGGTAGACGAGCTCCGCGGCCGCGTCCTTAAGAATGCCGGTGGGCACTCCGGTCAGTGGGTCCTTGACGATCTCTCCTCCGGGAGGCACAGGGGTGGAGTTCGTGATCCCGGCGATCCTGAGCGCCGCGCTGTTGGCCAGGACCATGTGGCCGTCATACCGGTTGACGCAGACCGGATTGTCTGGCGAAACGGAATCGATCCATTCCCGGCGCGGAAGCTCAACCGGTGTGAACAGCTCGTGATCCCAGTCGCCGTTCTGAACCCATTCGCCCTTGTCAAGGTCCTTGACCTTGGCCGCGACTTTGGCGGAAAACTCTTCCCGCGTCCGGACGTCCCGGAGCTGAATGCTGGACAGGGAGAACCCGCCATTGAGGAAGTGCGTGTGGCTGTCGATGAACCCGGGCAGAACAAAACCGCCTGCGAGATCGATCGTTCGGGTCTCCTTGCCGGCCAGCCCCCTGACCTCGGCCGCTGTGCCGACCTTGAGGATCCTTCCGTCGCGGACGGCGACAGCCTCAGCCCGGGGCCGGGCGGGGTCGAGCGTGTGGACCGTGCCATTGATAAGGATGAGGTCCGCCATATCTTTGCCTCCATCAGAACAAAAATTCGATACGAACAGGATGACCGCCATTGCGACGATCGATCGGAAAACCTTCATTCGTTCCTCCGTTTACCGCATGACTTGTCCTTATTATATAGAAAAAAATCGTCCGGAAATCAACTTGGACCGGGAATTTTGCGGGGAAGCATCTCTTTTCGTGTGATTGAATCAATAAAAACCAAGTTCTTACCGGGCGGCACTGGATGCCGCCCGTAAGCCCCCCTTAGCGGAGGGGGGACCCGTCGGCTTATCCGATGGGGGGAAGACGGGACTGGTTCCCCGAGGGCCGGGGGCCAAGGGCGGCTCCAGGCCGCTCGCACTTCCCCTCGCCGGAGCAAAGAAGTGTTCCGACGAATCCCCCGACCGGCCTCCAGACAACACCTAATCACATGAAAAGAGATACTTACCATTAGAGGGCCGGAGTGGCTTCGATCGGCGATTTCAGGTAAAATGTCGATTTCAGAACGAACCATGACGATGAACGATCTCTGCATCTCGGCGCCCGGACGCATCTGCCTTTTTGGAGAGCACCAGGACTATCTCGGCCTGGACGTCATCGCGGCAGCCATCGACCTGAGGATCACCATCCGCGGCCGAAAGCGGGCCGACCGGAAGTTCGTCATCGACCTGCCGGACCTTGGCGCCCGCGAGGAGATTGTCCTGGAAGGCGAGCTGGCCTATACAAATAAACGCGATTACCTCCGGAGCGTCCTCAACGTCCTGCGGAGGAAGGGGGCCGCCATCCCTTCGGGCTGGAATATCAGTATTCGGGGGACGATCCCCATCAACGCCGGGACGTCGAGTTCTTCGGCCCTGGTCGTGGCCTGGAACAAGTTCATCCTCCAGGCCGAGGGCGACCCGAGGGCCGAAAGTCCCGGGGAGATCGCCGAGATGGGCTTCCAGACCGAGGTCGCCGAGTTTCGAGAGCCGGGCGGAAAGATGGACCATTACGCAGCCGCGTTCGGCGGGGTCATCTGGCTGGTCTTCGATGACCCCTTGAAAGTGACGAGGCTCGGGCCCTCCTTGAAAGAGTTCGTCCTGGGCAACTCCCTTGAAAAGAAGGACACCACCGGGACCCTGGGCTCGGTCAAGGACAGGGTCCTCTCGGGCGTCGACGAGATCAGGAAGGCTTTCCCCGCCTTCGGCCTCAAGGAGCCGTTAACCGTCGAGGTCGGACGGGAGATCGACAAACTTGGACCTTTCGTCCGAAAGCCTCTTAAGGGGGCTTTTGTCAACCGGGACCTGACCAAGGAGGGTGTGAAGCTCTTCACGGGGAACTTCGACGGCGAGGAGTTCGGAAAGCTCCTCACTCGTCAGCAGGACGTCCTCCGGGAGGACCTGGGGATCTCGACCTCCAAGATCGACAGGATGATCGATGCCGCCCTTGCGGCCGGCGCCTGGGGCGCCAAGATCAACGGTTCGGGAGGCGGCGGCTGCATGTTCGCCTATACCCCTGGTTGCGCCGGCCCGGTGGCCGAGGCCGTTGAAAAGGCCGGCGGCCGGGCATATATTGTCCGGGTTGATGATGGAGTTCGGGTCGAGCCCTGAAACCCCGAAGGAAAAAATTTTCGTTGAACTAAAAAGCAGGCCATTGGAGGTCACATGATCGACGCGACACAGATCCGCCGAGGCATGATCATCGTCATGAACGGGCAGCTCTTCAGGGTCATGGAGATGCAGCTCATCACGCCGGGCCGATGGAAGGCCATGGTCCAAACCAAGCTCCGCAACATCAAAGAAGGCTCCCAGATGGAATACAGGTTCCGGTCCGAGGAACGGGTCGATCAAGCCTACCTCGAAGAGATCGAGATGGAATTCCTTTACCAGCAGGCTGGGGAATATTTTTTCATGAACCTGGAGACCTACGAGACTATCAGGCTCGAGGCCGAATCCATCGGAGACGGCGTCGGCTTCCTCATGCCCAACATCGTCATCAAGGTCGAGATGTATGAAGGCAAACCGGTCGGCGTCACGCTCCCCAACTCCGTCGACATAAAGGTCGTCACGACCGAACCCAGTCTTCGGGGCGCGACCGTCTCCGCGGTCAACAAACCCGCCACCATGGAAACCGGGATCGTCATCTCCGTTCCCCAGTTCATCAAGGAAGGGGACGTCATCCGAGTGGACACGCGTGATAACAAGTACGTCGAGCGGGTCAAGTCCAAGTAGAAGATGTGGGTGGTTCTCTTACATTTGGTGTGGGTTGGGTCAAAAGCTTGGACGGGAAGTCCCTCGATGGCCGTGATGTCAAGAGGAGGGCATGGGGAAGGGCTTTGCTCCCGGCTCCGGTAAAGATTCGCCTGAGACTCGCGTCCTTCTCGGCTCCTCAGGCCCAAGACTCCAGGCTAATCTAATGAGCTGAAGGAAACCCATCCTCGGAGCTTTGGGCCGTCGGAGGCCTGCGGCTTCCCTTGTCGGACACTCGTCTCAGGCTGATCTCCGCATGGTCGCTGCAGCCCTTCCCCATGCCCTCCCATCACGGCCCTCCAAGGCCGTTTCGGCCTCATCCCATCTTATTGTACAGCGACCCGCAATAAACGTAAGAGAACCTCAATATTTTGACATTGCGGCGTTTACGTTCTCTTGAGCAGGCTCAGACATCTTCAGGCGCAAGGTCCCCTCGAAGGACGGCCCGGGACATCAGTACGTCTGTTTGTAAACCCCGATGTTGCCGTAGCTGTCTTTTACCCGGATCGTGATCATATTCGCAGCACCGGCGGGAAGCTTCACGGTGAACTTGAAGCTCTCGGCCCTCGAATCGCAGATCCCATCGACGGGGAACACG
>CAZSMW010000452.1:0-2399 GCA_964607985.1 uncultured Eubacteriales bacterium | reverse complement strand
ACCTTGACGTTTCCCGGCCTCTTTTCCGTTCCACTGAACCATCTCCACAGGATAGTGCAGAGCATAGCGGCGATGAGCGTTACAAGAGTAATATCTAAGAGCGCCTCTGGAAATTTATAATGCAGGACCAGAACGCGTTCGACAATTTCATAGATAAGCCAGCCGCCGCCGATGAAGGCAGCCAGGGTCTCAATGATGTGCCGTTTTCTGAGCTTAGCGAGAAATAACTTGAGAGAAGCCTCTTTCACTTCCTTGGAAGGTGCTGTGTCCCCTTTTTGAGAGCTCATTCGTCTCCCCAACCCATTATCTTATGACTGGCTGGGTTGAGGGTAACAAGAAACACTGTAAGAGTCAAATATGAGGACAAAATTGCTAAAAATGGCTCAGTTTAGGTGACTCGGGCCAAAAATAAGAATTTAAGAAAAAAATTGAAAATCAGGGATAATGGTTCAAAGATAAGACAACTCTGAAAAAAGGAGGGTGGTAGCGGGGGTTGGATTTGAACCAACGACCTCCGGGTTATGAGCCCGACGAGCTACCAGGCTGCTCTACCCCGCGGTACCGGATTCATTATAACAAATCGAACCGGTTTGTCAAAGGGAAAAAAAGTCGGGTCATTTTACCTTGACTTTGTTCCCGGGTCACCTTTAAATAGAGGGGGAAAAATCAGCCATGGCATTGCTCCTCTTCTTCATCCTGGCCATATTGTCCGCGGGAGGCGTCGTTGGAATGATCGTCTCCCGGGACAGGGCCCACAGCGTCCTCTTCCTGGTCCTGGCCTTCGCGGCCCTGGGCGGAGTTTTCGGGCTCCTCGACGCTCCCTTCGTGGCCGCCGTCCAGGTCCTGATTTATGCGGGGGCCATTATGGTCCTCTTTGTGTTCGTCATCATGATGACTGACCAGAGATACGGTCGTGGCATTGAAAAGAAAAAATCGATCGGCATCTTAGCGGGGGTCTTGGCGATAATCCTGTTTGCCGAACTCCTCCTGGCCGTAAGGGGGATTCTCCCGGGGATGGGGAACGGCGGCCCGGTCGGAGGGGCGGATACAGCCGGCCTGGGGTCGCTCCTCTTCGAGAAGTACCTCTACCCTCTTGAGATCACGTCCATCCTTATCATTGCGGCCTTGACGGGCGCGATTTCCCTGGCCGGGAAAAAAGGACCGAAATGATCCCGGCGGCATTCTTCCTCGTCCTTTCCATCGTCCTGTTCGTCCTCGGCGTCGCGGCTTTCTTCATCAAGCGCGACCTCATCACCATGTTCTTGGCCGTCGAGATCATGCTCAATGCCGCCAATCTGGCCTTCCTCACATTCGCCAAATCAACGGCTTCCTTGGACGGGCAGGTCATTGTCCTCTTCGTGATCACGGTCGCCGCCGCCGAGTCCGCCGTGGGGCTGGCGATCATCCTCGTCGTCTTCAAGCGAAAAAAGAGCATTCAAAGCGACGATCTCGACATCATGAAAGGCTGAGATGACGGAACTCTTCTGGCTCGCTCCGTTCGTCCCGGGAATGAGTGCCCTGCTCTTGTTCCTCTTCGGCGGCCGTCTTTCCAGGAGATGGATCGCCGCTCAAGCCTGCCTGTCCTTGCTTGTCGCTTTCGCCCTTTCCCTGCTTGCCACGATCGGGTTGCTCGGTGCGGGACACGGATCCGCTCCTATCGTGAAAGATCTCTTTTCCTGGATCGTGAGCGGCTCGTTCTCGGCTCGGGCGGCTTTCACGTTCGACCCCTTGGCGGCGATCATGGGCCTTGTCGTGACCGGGGTCGGCTTCCTGATCCACGTCTATTCCGCGGGTTACATGGCCAACGACCGGTCGCCGGCCCGGTTCTTCGGGCTCCTCAACCTTTTCACTTTTTTTATGCTGATCCTCGTCCTGGCGTCCAACGTCGTCCTGATGTTCGTCGGTTGGGAAGGCGTCGGGCTCTGCTCGTATCTCCTCATCGGGTTCTGGTTCGAGAAGCCTGCCGCGGCGGCCGCGGGCAAGAAGGCCTTCCTCGTCAATCGGATCGGAGACACGGCCTTCCTCGTCGGCATTTTTCTTGTCCTGGCGGTGACGGGAAGCGCCGAGTTCCAGGATCTTGCCGCGAGCGTGATGGGCGGGCGGTTCCCGGCCGGAATGGCCACCCTGGCCGCCGTTCTTTTCTTCATCGGGGCGACGGGGAAATCGGCCCAGGTCCCTCTTTACGTCTGGCTTCCCGACGCGATGGAAGGTCCGACTCCGGTCAGCGCTCTCATTCACGCCGCGACCATCGTCACGGCGGGAGTGTACATGGTCTGCAGGATGAACGCTTTGTTTGCCTTTTCGGGGACCGCTTCCCTGGGGGTTGCCCTCACCGGGGCGGTGACCGCCGTCTTTGCCGCAACCATGGCGCTTACGGAAAACGACATCAAGAAGGTCCT